>NZ_JACGVV010000021.1:0-75396 GCF_014077405.1 Colwellia sp. BRX10-9
ATTTTTATTTTTATTTTTATTTTATATGTAGATATATTTTTTATTAATTTTCGTTATTCACTAATCTTATATCCCAAGTTTATTTTTTATTCATGCTGAATAAAAAGTACGCTTATCATCACTCAATTTAGTTAAAATTTTTATCCAGTTAAAATTCAATAATAAAAGTACGTTATAATAAATATTTGTTATACAACTTAGGATCAAACCTTGAACAAATTTGCAGCCATAATTTTTGTTTTATTATTATCGTGTGGTGCTGCGCTATGGTTTTTAGCCAGTGACTCTTTAAATTTTCATATTAAAAATCAACTTCAAAATATTGGTTCGCAACTAAGCCAACAAAAAGTAACGGTTGAAAACGTAACAATCCATGGGTATCAGGGAACAGGAACCATTAGCAATTTTGTGTTGGCCCCGTCACAGTTATCAAATATTTCGACCGATGAAAAATCAACACTAAGCATTGCCGCCATTCATTTAGTGGTTGATCGTGATAGCTTAAAAGAAGATATTATTCTTATCGAGAGTATTACCATTGATGGTTTAAGTGCTTCAATTTATTACAGCGAAGATGGTGACAGCTTTAAACAACTACTATTAACCGTGCAAAAAAATATAGATCAATTCACCCTCAAAGACAGTAGTGTCAAAAATCAGCAACAAGTTACAACGACGCCACGTTTATTAAAGGTGGCTAAAATAACAGTAAATTCGCCAGTACTTAATTTAATAGGTCATAAAAACGCACCAATAATCACTAAAACATTACCTCGTTTTGAATTAGAAATTGTTGATAAAGAAACCGGTAACACTGGTGAAACCATAGGTATTGAGTTATTTGAAAAATTACTGAGCGCATTAAATAACCAAGCAACTATGCTTACAAAAACATTGTAAAGCTTGAAATAGTCTAATAACCCAGCTAATAATAGCTTTACTCTTTTATGTTTTTATCCGTATTGAAAAGGTCATAAAATGCGAACGTCATTAAAGTCAGCAAATCTCATTTGCATCCTACTTATTAATTCAGTTTTATTGTTATTACCTTTTACAAGTCATGCTCGAGATATAGAAATAACTCCCTTTATCGGGCAAATGTTCAGTTCTGATCTAATTAATAGCCAAAACGGCACAGACCTGGTTGTCACTGATGATAAAAATTATGGATTAGCAATCGCTTGGCAAGATTCACCTAATGGCCAAGGACAAATATTACTTAACACTGTTAGCCATGACTTTATCAGTAGTTCAGATCAACAAGAGCACTCCTTCGATATTACCTACTTGCATTTCAGTGGAGTTACTCAGCTTAAACAGCAAAATTATGTGACGACCATCTCGCTAGGTATCGGTGCCACTTATTTTGAAACTGACAGTAAAGACGAAATTTACCCCTCCCTCACTATGGCTTTTGGCACACGCTACGAACTATCAAAGAATATCGCTCTTGTTACAGAGCTTCGAGGTTATGCAAGTTATATAGAAGAAGATAATCAGTTATTTTGTCAAGAAACCATCTGCCACGCTTTGTTAGAAGATGGTCTGTGGCTTGATGGAAGTATTTCAGTTGGTTTAGCTATTAAGTTTTAGTCATCATTGATAAACCATTTTATTATCAAGGTCATTACTTATTTATTACCGATAGCAAAGATAGAGTAAACCTGCTGTTATAATCAAAACAGCGATCATTGTTAGACCTAGCTGATGTTGCAGACAAAATTTCCATAAATAGCTTCATCTAATGAAAAGCAGGGCTTTAAATTTGATACAGTCGTCGGGCTTGAACAAAAATTTCTTTGGCAGCGATTTTGAAAAGAAGTGGTATTAAAAATCACTCGTTGTAAATTAAGTCCGGTAAAGCACTTTAATTACATGCCAACCAAATTTAGTTTTAACAAGATGGGGCTCTAATATTGCACCGCTAAAAGCCACTTTATCAAACTGAGGTACCATTTGACCTCGTTTAAACTCGCCTAAATCGCCCCCTTTTTTACCCGATGGACATGACGAATGTTTTTTAGCTAATGTTTGAAACTTAGCTCCTTTAGCTAGCTGCTTAATAATATCTTCTGCAATTTCTTTATGCTTAACCAAGATGTGAAGTGCATGCGCTGTTGCTGCCATATTGAAACCTTTTTAATACTGTCTAATAAACACGCATATTATAGCGGATCATGACTAATCTATTTGAATATTATCTTTCGGAAAACAAAAAGCCCCGACTCTTTCGAATCAGGGCTTTCATATTATGGTACCGCAGGACGGACTTGAACCGTCACTTCTTTCGAAACCGGATTTTGAATCCGGCGTGTCTACCAATTCCACCACTGCGGCTTAAATATTTTTCGTAGTAACTACCAAAAATTCAAACTGTTTATCAATAACGCCAGTGCGTTAATGAATCTGTTCGGCATTATACGAAAATAACTTTATTAAGCAATAGTTTTTATCAATCGTTGGTGTGTATGTTTATTATTTGGTCGATTTGGAGGGATTTGAAAGTTTAGAGCATTAAACACCGACTTAATTAATGCTTAGGTGACGGTTCCCCTCCAACAATGCGATTATGTATAGCTCGCAACACTCAAGAAAAACCTTGCCTTCATCGGCTATTGTATCGAAATTTAAATAATTTTAATCAAAATACACGGGGCAATATATAAACAAGTCATTTGATGCCAATCTAAAATCATTCTTGTGTGATATAACATAACTATGGAAAAAGCTTAGTAACAATTTACTTACTGTAAATTGACAATTCCATATGGAGAAATATTATGAAAACCTTAATAAACAATTCTAAAAAAGTACTTATCCCCTTAATTATGGGAAGTATTTTTGCTGGAAATGTTATGGCCGCAGGCCCCTATGCGGTTGAACTTGGCGAAGCAGGTACTTTCACCATATTGAGTAAATCTGGAATTACTGATGTTTATCCGTCTGCTGTTACCGGTAATGTCGGCACTAGCCCAATTACAGGCGCTGCGCTTTTACTCAACTGTGATGAAGTAACTGGCGCTATGTATACGGTTGACTCTGCTGGTCCACTGCCCTGCTCAATAAATTCACCTTACCTTTTAGGATTAGCAGTCAGTGATATGGGCATTGCCTACAATGATGCTGCAGGCAGAGTTCCTGCTGATCATACCGAACTTGGTGCGGGTGAAATTGGTGGCCTAACACTAGCACCTGGTGTTTACAAATGGTCTTCAGACGTCAATATCAGTACAGATGTTACTTTTAATGGCACTATGGATGATGTTTGGATCATGCAAATATCAGGTAATTTAAATCAGGCAAATGCCAAGCGCGTTACTTTAACGGGTGGCGCTTTAGCCAAAAATATTTTCTGGCAAGTCGCAGGTTATACCGCACTCGGCACTTATGCATCCTTTGAAGGTATCGTGCTCAGTAAAACCTTGATTTCTGTTAATACTGGAACCACTGTTAACGGGAGACTATTGGCACAAACGGCTGTTACATTGCAAAAAAACACGATTAACGCGCCAACTGAGCAATATGAAGAAGCTCCTCAATAACAACGTAGTGACTACAGTCAAATAGCGTTAACGACATATAAAAGGTAGCAAGTTTCAATGCTACTATCATTTTTGTATGTCGTTTTTTAATACTATTTTAGCGATAAAAAACACAAATAATCATCTCTCTTATACTTTAGCTATTGTGTTTGATAAACTGTTAAAAATTTATTATTCACGTGACTTATGACTTTCATTTCATCTCAACATTTCCCCCGTGCTGGTTTTCGCCGCCGCTTAGCTTCCTGGGTATATGATCTTTTAATTGCCATTGCGGTATATATGACTGCTGGCGCAATGTCATTTCTATTGATGTACTTAGGTTTTCACTTTGGCTTATTCGGCTTACAGGGGTACGAACACTTTTCTGATGCTATTGCCAATACGGCTTGGTTAAAGTGGCCAAATGAGTTTTGGAAGCTTGCTTGGGTGTCGTTTTTCTTTATTTGGTTTTGGTCTAAAACCGGTCAAACCTTAGGGATGAAAGCGTGGCGTTTACGTGTTCAAAACCAAGATGGTACTTTGATCAATAAGGTTACTGGCCTAAAAAGATTACTGCCTACGCTATTAGGTTTAGGTAACTTTACGGTGATTTTTGATCGTAAAAACAAATTAAGCTTACAAGACAGGTTAACGGATACAGAAGTGGTGGTTTTAACGTTAGACGCTAACCGCGGTCGTTTGTAGAGTACTCCTGCTAATACGGGGCAATAAAAGTGAGGCATGATAAATGTGATTATCATGCCCTCTAATCACATTTATCGACTAAAAGGCGCGCAAGTAAAAGTTAACTGGGCCGTTTATTCATTAGATATAACGCTAATGATACAAAGATAAAGCTGGGCATTAACGCGCCAAAAGCCGCAGGCAACTGATACACTAAGCTTAACGACCCTAACACTTCGTTTGTAATAAAGAACAAGATTCCTGTTGCTACTCCCATCATAATTCTTGCCCCCATCGATACTGAACGCAAAGGTCCAAAAACAAAAGACAAGGCAAGTAACAGCATAACCGCAACGGTTAGTGGTTGAACGATTTTACGCCAAAAAGCTAAAACGTAACGACTTGAGTCTTGGTTGTTTTCTTCTAAATAACTTAAGTATTCAGATAAGCCCCGTAATGATAAAGCTTCGGGAGTAACCATAACGACGCCAAGTTTTTCAGGCGTCAAACTCGATGTCCACATTTTTACCTGCGATGACTCGGTAACCATTTTGTTTTCACTTAAATGGGTATCGACAACATCACGTAACTGCCAAGCATCTTTTTGATAAATAGCACTATCTGCAGATAACCAACTTGATAGTTTTAATGATTTATCAAAGCGGTATATTTGTACATCGTTTAATTTCCCTTTATCTTCTACTTCACCAATATGAACAAAATAATCGCCATCTTTCGCCCAAGTTCCATCAGCGGATGAAATTAAGCTTCCGCCTGATATCGCCTGTGCTTTAAGCTGTCTTGCGGCTAATTCACCAACCGGCGCTAACCACTCTCCAACAGCCATGCTGATAAAAACGAGAACAGTCGCTGACTTCATCACTGATTTTATAATGTCTACCCGCGACAAACCTGCCGCTTGCATAACCACAAGCTCACTGTTTGTTGCCAGCATGCCCATACCGATTAAACCACCAATTAGTGCTGACATCGGGAAAAACATTTCAATATCGGGTGGGATTTTATAAAGCACAAATAAAGCAGCATGCGCAATATCATAGTTACCCTTGCCCACGGTTTTCATTTCTTCAACAAACTTAATGATACCACTTAGGCTGACAAAAACTGATAACGTTAATAGCGTTGTAGATGCAATAATTCGACCAATGTACATGTCTAATATACGCATTATGATGATGTTCCTTTGCGGGTAAAATTGCGAAATAATAGCGGAAGCTTAGCTTTGATTTTCATCCCAAAACTGCGATCCTTTATAAGCAGACTTACGCCGAGCACCAGCACAAAAAAGTGTACTGGCCATAAACCTAAGTTTTTAGGTATTGTGCCCGACTCAACGCCAGAGCGCACCGCTGTCAGCATCAAGAAATAACCTAGAAACAGCAATAATGCCGGTAACATTTTAGCAAATTTACCTTGCCTAGGATTAACAACACTTAAAGGTACGGCAATTAATGTCATGATCAAACACGCAATAGGAAAAGCAATGCGCCAATGACTTTCCGCACTAAAAGCAGCGGTATCTTCCTCAAACAAATCTTGGGTGGGAATAGCCCTTAATTTTCTATTTTTGTGCGCCACTTTTTGATCTTGTATTTGGATATAATACTTATCAAAAAAGACTTCTTTGAATTCTTTACTCTTAGTATCGTTTTGATAACGTGTACCGTCACTCAAGACTAAACGCTGTGAGCCACTTTCTTCCTCAATCACTTGTCCGGTTTGTGCATAAACTAAACTGGCATTAATAATACTTTTATCCGTGGCTTTTTTATCAGGAAGTTGCGCAACAAACACTTTTTCAAAGGTGTTGTCATTACGATTTTTATCGTGAATAAAAATGACGGCTTTTTCATTACCTGTCGTTTGAAAACGACCAGCAATAAGCGAACTTAACCCCGAGTCTGCGGCTAATTGTTCTTTAACTTGATACTCATATTCTGAGGCCATAGGTGATAGGTATAGTGTAAAAATTCCGGTAAATATCGCTGTCACAAAACTTAAAATCAGTGTAACCCGCACTACGTACCATTCACTGACACCACAAGCATGCAATACTGTCATTTCGCTATCGGCATAAATACGCCCGTAAGCCAATAAAACCCCGAGAAATAAACTTAAGGGTAAAATCATTCCCGCTAAGTCAGGTATCTTTAAACCAATAAAGACCATAACCAAGTGTCCGGGGATCCCTCCTTCGGCAGCATCGTCAAGAATACGAACAAATTTATTACTAATAAAAATGGTCATCAGCACTAAGAAAACCGCTAATTGAGTTTTAGCGACTTCTTTAAGTAAATAACGAAAGATAATCATAAGAATTCCCTATAAAAACATCGTTTTTTTCTGACATCTGCTCTATTTTTAAGTAAACTTGTCGTTTTCATAAGTAATATTAATTTTTGCTCTGAGGGGAATTCGCTTGCACCAAGCTATAATTATAGCCTGTAGCTGAATACTTTTAAAAGTAAGCATAACGATTATTTATAGATTTAAACAAGTTTACTCGTAAATTTCATTTAAAAACAGCTTGTTTTTGTACGAATTAGGAGAGCTCATGGAGTTCAACGTAAAAAGTGGTAGTCCCGAAAAGCAACGTAGCGCCTGTATTGTCGTTGGCGTTTTTGAACCTCGCCGTCTTTCAGCGATTGCTGAACAACTTGACGAAATTAGTGAAGGCTATATCAGTAACTTATTGCGTCGCGGTGATTTAGAAGGTAAATCAGGGCAAATGTTACTGCTTCATCACGTGCCTAATATCTTAAGCGAACGTGTTTTACTGGTCGGTTGTGGTAAAGAACGTGAACTTGATGAACGTCAATACCGACAAATTATCAGTAAAACTATTAGTACGTTAAATGAAACGGGCTCGATGGAAGCTGTGTGCTTTTTATCAGAACTTCATGTTAAAGGTCGCGATACCTATTGGAAGGTACGCCAAGCCGTTGAAGCGACTCAAGACTGTTTATACAGCTTTGACGGATTAAAAACGCGTAAAGTTGAAGCACGCCGACCTCTACGTAAAATGGTTTTTAATGTACCAACACGTAGAGAGTTACCGATGGGCGAACGCGCTATTTCTCATGCGCTTGCTGTCTCTGAAGGTATAACAACCTGTAAAAATGTGGCTAATATGCCGCCAAATATCTGTAACCCTGCTTATTTAGCTGAACAAGCTAAAATTTTAGAGCACGATTACGACAATATCAGCACCGAAATAGTTGGCGAGAAAGAAATGGAAGAATTGGGTATGAATTCATACCTTGCCGTTGGCCGAGCTTCACGTAATGAATCAATTATGAGTATTATTAAATATAATGGTGCTGGTGATGATGTTAATCCGATAGTTTTAGTTGGTAAAGGTGTGACTTTTGATGCCGGTGGTATTTCTTTAAAGCCTGGCGAAGCCATGGATGAAATGAAATATGACATGGGTGGCGCAGCGGGTGTTTTAGGTGCTATGCACGCCCTAGCAGAATTACAGTTGCCGATTAACGTTATTGGTGTTTTAGCCGGTTGTGAAAATATGCCCGGTGGCGATGCTTATCGCCCTGGTGATATTTTAACGACGATGTCAGGACAAACAGTTGAAGTATTAAATACCGATGCAGAAGGTCGCTTGGTTTTATGTGACGCGCTGACGTATGTTGAACGCTTTGATCCTGAACTTGTTATCGATGTAGCAACCCTTACCGGTGCCTGTGTGGTTGCCTTAGGTAAACATGCATCAGGCCTGTTGAGTACGCACAACCCATTAGCACATGAGTTGTTAAATGCTTCTGAACAAAGTGGTGACCGCGCATGGCGTTTACCGTTATGGGAAGAATATCAAGAACAATTAGAAAGCCCATTTGCTGACTTTACCAATTTAGGTGGCAAAGGCGCAGGTACTATTACGGCTGCCTGCTTCTTAGCGCGTTTCACTAAAAAGTACCACTGGGCACATCTTGATATTGCTGGTACGGCCTGGCGCAGCGGTGGCAAAGATAAAGGCTCTACTGGTCGTCCGGTAAGCTTATTGACTCAATTTTTATTGAATCGTGCTGGCGCAGAGCAAAGCGAATAACTCTAGACTAAAAAGAAATAAAAGGAACAACGCAAACATGCAAACACAAGTAATGTTTTATTTGCTTGAAGAAGATGCAAAGCATGAAGCGGTGGCTGAACAGTCACATGCTCATGCTTGTTTGCAGGCTGCTAATTTTTATCGCCAAAATCAGCGGGTGTTTATTTACTGCGCTGATCAGCAAACAGCTCACCAGTTAGATGAACTGCTTTGGGCCTTTGAACCTGACAGTTTTGTTCCTCACAATTTACCGGGCGAAGGCCCTAAAAATGGCGCTGCCGTTGAAATTAGTTGGCAACCACCCACTAACCGACGCGCTATTTTAATAAATTTAACCAGCACAGTGCCTCACTTTGCTAATCAGTTTTCACACATTATTGACTTTGTACCCAGTGATGAAACCCTCAAACAACAAGCTCGAGAGCGCTATAAAGGCTATCGTCAATGGGGATTTCAAGTGGATAATCAAACCGCGCCACAACCGTCACAGTCAATTAATGCACTTTAATCAAGTTAAGTAGTCATCCCCATGGAAAAAACATTCAATCCTTCAGAAATCGAACAGTCTCTTTATCAAAGTTGGGAAGAGCAAGGTTATTTTAGCCCAACAGGTGAAGGAGATGGCTATAGCATCGCTATACCACCACCAAACGTTACCGGTAGTTTGCATATGGGACACGCGTTCCAACAAACTATTATGGATACCTTAATTCGTTATCAACGTATGCAAGGTAAAAATACTTTATGGCAAACCGGAATGGACCATGCGGGTATTGCCACACAAATGGTGGTAGAACGTAAAATTGCTGCCGAAGAAGATAAAACTCGTCACGATTACGGTCGTGAAGCTTTTATTGATAAAGTATGGGAATGGAAAGACGAGTCTGGAGGCACGATTGGCAAGCAAATGCGCCGTTTGGGTAACTCTATTGATTGGTCTCGCGAACGTTTTACTATGGATGATGGCATGTCTGAAGCGGTGCAAGAAGTTTTTGTTCGCTTATTTGAAGACGACTTAATTTATCGTGGTAAACGCTTAGTTAACTGGGATCCAAAATTCCATACCGCTATTTCTGATTTAGAAGTTGAGAACAAAGATAAAAAAGGTCACATGTGGTACTTACGCTATCCTTTGGCTGATGGCGTTAAAACCGCTGAAGGTAAAGACTACTTAGTGGTAGCGACAACTCGACCAGAAACTGTTTTAGGTGATACCGGTGTCGCGGTAAACCCTAAAGATGACCGTTATAAAGATCTGATCGGCAAACATATTTTATTACCTTTAGTTAATCGTTTAATCCCTATTGTTGGTGATGACCATGCTGATATGACCAAAGGTTCAGGTTGTGTGAAAATCACACCTGCACATGACTTTAACGATAATGAAGTCGGTAAACGTCATAATTTGCCATTAATCAATATTTTAGATAAAAATGCTGCTATTTTAGCAAGCGCTGAAGTTTATAAAAATAACGGCGAGCATTCTGATGCCTACAGCACTGAATTACCAAGTGAATTTGCAGGAATGGACCGTTTTGTTGCTCGCAAAGCCATTGTCGCTAAATTTGATGAGTTAGGTTTACTTGTTGAAGTAAAAGATCATGATTTGGTCGCGCCCTATGGTGATCGCTCAGGCGTGATTATTGAACCCTTATTAACCGACCAATGGTATGTTCGCACCGCACCTTTAGTGGGCCCTGCCGTTGACGCGGTAGCAACGGGTCAAATTGAATTTGTGCCTAAACAGTATGAAAATATGTACAACGCTTGGATGCGTGACATTCAAGACTGGTGTATTTCTCGTCAGCTTTGGTGGGGACATAGAATTCCAGCCTGGTACGATGAAGATGGTGGTGTTTATGTCGGTAGAACCGAAGCTGAAGTGCGTGCTAAATACACGTTAGCGGCAGATTTTGTTTTAAAGCAAGACGATGATGTACTCGACACTTGGTTTTCATCAGCATTATGGACGTTTTCTACCTTAGGCTGGCCAAGCAATATGGAAGATCTTAAAAAATTCCATTCAACTGATGTGCTTGTCACCGGCTTTGACATTATTTTCTTCTGGGTTGCCCGCATGATCATGATGACCATGCATTTCATTAAAGATGAAAATGGCCAACCACAAGTACCGTTCAAAAAAGTCTATGTTACCGGTCTTATTCGCGATGAAAATGGCGATAAGATGAGTAAATCAAAAGGCAACGTTGTCGATCCTCTTGATATGATTGATGGCATTGCCCTTGATGAGTTATTAGAAAAACGCACCGGCAACATGATGCAGCCAAAATTGGCGGCAAAAATAGCTAAGCTAACCAAGAAAGAATACCCAGCAGGTATTGAAGCTCATGGTACTGACGCATTACGCTTTACCTTAACCTCAGTTGCATCAACAGGCCGTGACATTACCTGGGACATGAAACGCTTAGACGGTTACCGTAATTTCTGTAATAAATTATGGAATGCGAGTCGTTACGTGTTAATGAATACCGAAGAGCAAGACTGCGGTAAAGTCGTTAATGGTCAACAAGGTGAAATGGAGTTTTCATTAGCTGACCGTTGGATATTAGGTCAATTCCAGCAAACCGTAAAAACTGTCCATGAATCTTTTGAAGCCTTTCGTTTCGATTTAGCTTCACAAGCACTATACGAGTTCACCTGGAACCAATTTTGTGATTGGTACTTAGAGTTAACAAAACCAGTATTGTTTAAAGGTAGCGAAGCACAGCAACGTGGTACTCGTCATACCTTAGTGACTGTGCTCGAAAGCTTATTACGCTTGATGCATCCTATTATGCCATTTATCACTGAAACAATTTGGCAACGTGTTGTGCCATTAAGTAACTTTGTTGCTGATAACAAAGGTAATGAAAACGCCAGTATTATGGTCCAGCGCTTTCCACAGTTTGATGCAAGCCAATGTGACCAGACGGCTATTGGTGATTTAGAGTGGGTTAAACAGTTTATTGTTGCTATACGTAATATTCGCGGCGAAATGGATATTTCACCCAGTAAAGAATTACCGGTACTACTTAAAAATGTTAATGCTAACGACCAACGTCGCTTAGATGAAAATCAACAGTTTTTAAGTGCCTTAGCTAAACTTGAAAGTATTACGGTATTAACAGACAAGGACAATGCACCCCTGTCTGCTACTGCTGTTGTTGGTGATTTATCAGTATTAATCCCAATGGCGGGATTAATTGATAAAGAAGCTGAGCTAGCCCGTTTAACAAAAGCGGTCGATAAACTAGAGAAAGACGCTGAGAGAACCCGTGGGAAATTAAGCAATGAAAAGTTTGTTGGTAAAGCTCCTGAAGAAGTTATCAACAAAGAAAAGACCAAGTTAGCTGATACCGAATCGGCCTTAGCCAAGCTTGCTGAACAAATAGTACAAATTTCGGCGTTGTAAGCGTTGTTTATCTTATGATTGATAATAATAATGATTCTCAATCATAAATATCTAATAAAGCCAGCATCTTAGCTGGCTTTTTTATGTCATAAAAAAGTCATCAAATCTTAAGATTTTTATAGGATTTCAAGAAAATATTGTGCTAACATACTTTCGCGTTGAGTTTTTGCGTTTCGGGAGAAGGATATTTCAACTATTTACCTTAATTTAACAAGGTCGATTATTGATTAACCTCAGACGCTACTAGTTTGTGTTATTGGAAACCTTTCTCTGTCTGTACTTTTATAGGTAGAGAGCATTTACTCCGTATATTTCATAGTGGATAATCCACTTATTACTATTTTTTAATTAATGACCTACGGGAAATGTTGACATGTCTGATTCAGTAACTGGTAAAGTAAAATTTTTTAACGAATCTAAAGGATTCGGTTTCATCGAGCAAGATAACGGACCTGACGTTTTTGTTCACTTCAGCGCTATCTCTGGTGACGGTTTCCGTACACTAACTGACGGCCAAGCTGTTACTTTTACTATCAAGCAAGGACAAAAAGGTCCTGAAGCTGAAAACGTAATTGCTTCTTAATAACGACTTATTGTAGTTATTAAAGGATCTTAGGATCCGAATAAAAAAAGCGGAACAATGAAAATTGTTGCGCTTTTTTTTATACTAAAATTCAACCCACCACGTTTTTTAAAGAACGCACATACCTTCAAACACCCCGTTGCTATCAAAGCCATTAACAAAGTCATTACTAAAGATCATCAAAAAACGCATCAGTGATTGAACAAGAGTATGTGTTCTTATTGCTATGAGTTTATTTGTACGGCTGGGCCGATGAATCGCGTTTTAAAAGAACTTATTGGCGCAGCCATAGTGTTTGTTAATTAATAAAAAGAAGTGAGCTAATGAAGGGAGGTTTACAATAGTGACACCGTTATTAAATAGCGCAGCGGAAACACCCGTGAAAGGTATCAGCAAGGCTATAAAATACGGTGCCTTATTTTAGTTAGTGAGTTATCTCTGCAGAAATGATATCTACAATCGCATCAATATGCATTTCATCGGTATTTAAAGCTGGAATATAATGATACGTTTCACCACCAGCACCAATAAACATATCTCGGTTTTCGTGCACTAACTCTTCTAAAGTTTCTAAACAATCAGCACTAAATGCTGGGCTAATAATAGCGACATGCTTATTATCAGCAGCAAGATCAACAAGCGTTACATCGGTATAAGGTTGTAACCACTCTGCTTTACCAAAGCGTGACTGAAAGGTCATCACAAAATCATCCTCGGTAAAGGCTAACGCTTCCATTAATAAACGCGTTGTCTTTGCACAACAACAATAATAAGGGTCACCCTGCTCTAAGAAATACTTAGGCATACCATGAAAAGATAATACTAACTTATCCGGCTTACCATGTTCGGCAATATGCTTATTTACACTTTGCGCAAGGGCCGCTATGTATTTAGGGTTGTCATGATAACCACTAATAAAACTTAGGCTTGGGATCCAACGCCACGATTTAATTTTATTAACGACCGCATCGAAAGTAGAACCAACCGTTGGACCTGCATACTGAGGATACAGAGGTAAAGTAATTATCTTACTGACTCCTGCAAGTTGTAATCTGTCTAAAGCATCATCGATTGTAGGCTTACCATAACGCATTGCCAGCTCAACTCTGACATCATCACCATATTTCTCAGTGAGCACTTTAGCGACTTCGTCTTTTTGCTGTTGGCTAATAACTAATAAAGGTGAGCCTGATGGTGTCCAAATACTTTCATAGAGCTTTGCTGATTTTTTAGGTCGAACCCTTAAAATAATGCCATGCAAGATCATTAACCAAATAAGTCGAGGTATTTCAACGACCCGAGGATCAGATAAAAACTCGCCTAAGTAGCGTCTCAAAGCTGATGCAGTAGGCGCTTCAGGTGTGCCAAGATTGGTGAGTAAAACACCAACTTTAGCCGTTTTATTATGTATTTCTTTGGTACGGCCGTGAAAACGTCCACTAAATTTAGGCATGAATTCGATACTCTATTTTTTAAATGACGACAAAAAGACAACGGGTAAGCTTACCCTAACACACCAAACAAGAATCAGTTCATCTGATGTGTTAAAAGGCTCAAACCCATACTATATTTAAATTATGGAACGATATTACTAATGACTAAATTTAATTGCTCTGTAGTCGTTACTGGCACATTATTAAGTTCAGCTTTGAAATCACCTGATTTAATACCAGCGCCGCCTGAAGCAGAAACGACTGCATAAATGTGTACCACATCGACATCACTCAACTTAGCTTGTGGCGTCATTGCACTTGCATCATTAAGTACTATGGTTATGGGCAAATCACTCGCGACTAATTTAACGGCGGCAAGAGGCATACGCCCCCGAGAAGTATCTGCAGATATAGCATAAATGAAAACCGTTTTATCATCACCCACTGACAGCAAGGTTAGTATTTCATCGCTTAATGTAACGTTAACCGTTAGCTTGGGACCAGCAATACTTGGTTCGATTTGACTGTTGGCATCGTCGGTCATATTGGGTTGGGCAATACGCTTTTTCGCTTCATCAATAACTTCAAGCAATGCTTGCTTATTGACATTCTTTTTATCTGAATCAACAACACGTTGCCAATGAGAAATAGCCACTTGATACTTACCAGCAGTAAAACTATGCATACCTAGTAATATATTTGTTGAAGGATCGTTAGGGTCTATCGCTAAAGCCTGATCAATAAATCCTTGCACCCTTGCATCAATTTTTTGCTCGTTCTTATAGTAAATCGCTTGGGCTTTAGCACCAAACACATCGGCTTGCGGGCCTTCAATACGTAAGACTTGGTCATAAGCTTTTACTGCACTGTCAAATTCACCGACGGTGACTAAAGATTGACCTAAAGCGTACCAAGCATCTGAGTTGTCTGGTTCGGTTTTAGTGACATCCATTAAGCGTTTTAATTGATTAATAGTTTGTTGTTCCGCATTAGCCGATTGCTGCATTGGCTCTTGAGGCGTCATTGTTGTCAATTTTTCATAAGTGCCTATTTCAGCATATAGATAAAAACTAAAAGCTAAAATAAAAACAGACAAGCCAACAGGCCAAGCCATAGCTAGTACTTTCGTGTCTTGTGGCGTTTTATCTGCAAGATCTTGATTTTCCATGTCTTGCAATAAAGTATTATCGAGCTCTGTTAATAAATATTGGTAATTTTCATCATCAATATTATTTTGCTGAAAGTCTTTTTCTATCTCAGCTTTATGTTCGTGATATAAGCGCACATTAGTTTCGTCACGCTGAGTATCATCAATCGAGATGTTGTTTTGGTGTTGTTTAATAAATGGTGCCCACACTACTGCTAAAACCAGCAATAAAAAGACAATAATGATAAAGATTAATTCCATGAGACAGCCTTATTTATGCTTTAGAATTTGATCAAGCTTATTTTTTTGATCATTGCTTAATGGTTGTTGGGCATTTTTAACTGGCTTTCGACGAAGAATAATAACGACGACTATCACACCAATAAATAATAGCCCTGCAGGGCCGTACCATAAAAGATAAGTTAAGCTAGAGACCCTAGGGCGATATAAAACAAACTCACCGTAGCGTGACACCATAAAATCAACAATTTCCATATCGGCCTTACCTTGTTGAAGCATGTCATAAACTTCACGGCGAAGATCTGCGGCAATAGGTGAATTAGAATCAGCCAAATTTTGATTCTGACATTTAGGGCAACGTAATTCTTTATTAAGGGCATTAAAACGAATTTCGGTGACCTTATCTTTAAAGACATAAGTATCAACCGGGCTGGCTAGAACAAATGAACTCAGCAAGGTAACAGTCGTTAAAAATACAGCAACTAACAATTTATTGAACATCATTACTGGCTTCCTTTGATCGTTGACGAAGCTAAAAATTCTGCTTCTATTTGAGTGATAAGTGGCTCAAATTCGTTTTGCCAAACTTGTGGAGTTAATGGACCCGCATAACGTTTGCGAATAATATTACTGTGGTCCACCACAAAAGTTTCTGGTGCTGCGTATACACCTAAATTAACACTTAATTTTCCCTCTTCGTCAAAGGCCGAGAATTGATAAGGATTACCTAACTCGGTTAACCATTTTGCCGCATCAACACGTTGATCATCATAATTTAAACCATAAATAGTAAAACGATTTGTTTTAGACAATTCGTTCAAGTATTCGTGCTCATAACGACACGATGGACACCAAGTTCCCCAAACATTCACCAGTTTTATACCCGGTTTAAAGTCAGCTGTCGTAACAGTTCGATCAGCGTTTAATACCGAGTGTAAACTGAACTCAGGGAATTTTTTGCCAATCAACGCAGAAGGTAGTTCAGTCGGATTAAGCGATAAACCGCGAAATAAAATAGCCCCTAAAGCAATAAACAATATCAGTGGAATTAAACGAATTAACTTACCCATTACGCATTTCCCTGATTATTTGTTGCTAGTTCATCAGCGCTAGCTGTGTTTATTGACTTTTTATTGGTGGTCTTACTGACTTTTTTACGACGGTAGCGCTTGTCTAATATCGCTAAAAACCCACCAAACGACATAAATATTGCACCCAACCATATCCAACGAACAAAGGGTTTGTAATGAACACGAACCGCCCAAGCATTTCCTTCTAAGGGATCACCTAATGCCACATAAATATCACGGAATAAACCTGGGTCAATACCCGCTTCAGTCATTCCCATGGTCTGTACTAAGTATGTGCGACGTTCAGGTTTCAAAAGCGTAACAAAATCACCATTATTGTACACTTCTATCTGACCTTGTTCGGCACTGTAGTTAGCACCTTTTACTTGCTTAATACCTTTAAAAGCGATTTCATAATCGGTATCAGAAATTTGAACTTTTTCATTAATGTGCATTTTTACGTTAGTTTCACTTTCATAAACAGAGACTATCGTTACACCAACGATAGTGATCGCTATCCCCATGTGAGCACAGGTCATGCCCCACTGGCTTAATGTCAGCTTAGAAAATTTCCCTTTGTCATTACCCGAGTTTATTTGATTCGTTAATTCTTTAAGAACGACCAGAAAAACCCAACAGGCTAAACCTATACCCATACTAACCAAGGGCACAAATTCACCACCGTATAAAAATGGGAAAGCAAGACCAACAATAACGCTGATCACTAGTGGACTCATCATTTGTTTGCGCAATTCACCTTGCTTAGCTTTTTTCCAGCGAATTAACGGACCAATTCCCATGACAACAAAAAGCAAACTCATGATCGGCACAAACACCGCATTGAAATACGGAGGCCCAACAGAAATTTTTCCTAAGCCCATAGAATCAACCAACAACGGATATAAGGTGCCCAATAAAACAGTAACCGTTGCCACAACTAAGATAATGTTACAAATAAGCAGTGCCGTTTCACGAGAATACAAGGCAAAACGACTAAACGTTTGTACTGTACTTGCTCTAAAGGCATAAAGTGTTAATGAACCACCGACCGCAATCGCCAGTAATAATAAAATAAATAAACCACGACCAGGATCTGCGGCAAATGAATGTACAGAAGTGATAACACCTGAACGTACTAAGAAAGTACCCAATAGGCTTAAACTAAAGGCAAATATTGCTAATAACACGGTCCAATTCCTGAACGTACCACGTTTTTCAGTCACGGCTAATGAATGAATAAGTGCTGTACCAACCAACCATGGCATAAAGGAAGCATTTTCTACGGGATCCCAAAACCACCATCCGCCCCAGCCAAGTTCGTAGTAAGCCCACCAACTACCTAAAGCGATACCTAAAGTTAAAAATATCCATGCGGCAACAGTCCAAGGTCTTGCCCATCGAGCCCAAGCAGCATCTAACTTGCCGCACATTAACGCAGCAACAGCAAAAGCAAAAGCAACAGAGAAACCGACGTAACCTAAATAAAGCATCGGCGGGTGAATAATTAAGCCAATGTCTTGCAGTAATGGGTTTAAATCGCGACCTTCTGTGGGGACCATTGGCCATAAGCGTTCAAAGGGGTTAGAAGTTAATAGCGTAAACAGCATAAAGCCAACGGCTACCATACCCAAGACAGCTAATACCCTAGCAATAAAGGCTTCGTCGATGCCTTTACTGAATTTAGCAACAGCGGCAGTCCAAGCGGTTAGTGAGAAAACCCACAATAACAGCGAACCTTCATGCCCCCCCCATACTGCACTTATTTTAAAATAATAAGGTAAATGAGAATTTGAATGACCTGCAATATATTTGACCGAAAAATCGTCAACGACAAAGCTCCAACCGAGAATAATAAGACTAATGGCTGTAAAGGCAAACATGCCAAAGGTTAAGGGTTTAGCATAGCCGACTAATCGCTCTTGATGACTTGCCAATCCTACTAATGGAATAATACTTAAACATATTGCAAAAGCTAAACCAATTATAAGGGCGAAATGTCCTAACTCAGGGAGCATTACTTCAGGGATCATTACTTTCTCCGATTCAGCGTATTTACTGAATACAAAAATTATCAATTAAAGACACCATTAATATGGCGTTTTAGTGAGTTTGTTGTTCAATTAACGGTAAATAGCAAGTTAAAGAAAAACAATTCAAACTAAAAATTTTGGTAATTCTAGCACTATATGGTGAGTAATTTCATTAATGTAATACGAAAATAAATGATTAATTTTCTCATTGCTAGGGCTAGCCTTTACCGACCGATATAGTATGATAATACTCAACTTGGTATTACGATCTAAATCAACTCTTTATGTAGCAAAATACGTTAATATTTGTTCCATAAATTTGGTATTTAAATTATTCAAAAAGTGATTCTTTTGGCAAACTCTCAAAATATTCAACCACCGAACGAACGAACGAATAAGCAAGTATTGCTCTGTGCTAACGAATTAACGTGTATTCGTGAAGATAGAATATTATTTGAAGCACTTAATTTTTCAGTATCTAGCGGTGATATTATACAGGTGGAAGGCCCAAATGGATCAGGTAAAACTAGCTTATTACGTATTTTAGCGGGTTTATCTCAACCCTATGACGGTAGCGTGTTATTCCAACAAGAAAATATTGTTGACCATGGAGATGCCTTTCATCAAAACTTACTCTATTTAGGACATTTACCGGGTGTAAAAGGTGAAATGACCGCTCAAGAGAACCTAGTATTTAATCTTGCCTTGCATGGCAATGACATTTCAACAGCAGAAGAAACGTTAGAAAAAGTAAACTTGTTAGGTTTTGAAGATGCCCTTGCTTCACATTTAAGTGCCGGGCAGCATCGCCGTATTGCACTTGCACGTTTATGGCAAAGTACCGCGCCTATTTGGATATTAGACGAACCTTTCACCGCCATCGATAAGCGTGGTGTCAATACATTAGAGCAATTGTTTCTCGCACATGCTCAGCGTGGTGGCTGTGTTATATTGACCACACACCAAGACTTATCATATCCTGAAGATAAGGTGAAAAAAATCACTTTAGATTACCGATTTTATTAGAGATAATAACATGACAACCGTTCATAATTTATCATATACGTCCGCTTTTAGCTTAATCATCAAAAGAGATCTTACAATTGCTTTTCGTCATCGCGACGATATTATTAATCCACTGTTATTTTTTATCATTGTCGTGACTTTATTCCCACTTGGTATTGGTCCTGAGTCGACAACTTTAGCGCGTATTGCACCTGGTATTATTTGGGTTGCGGCTTTACTTGCGACATTATTATCACTCGACCGCTTATTTAAATCTGATCACGAAGATGGTTCTTTAGAACAAATGATGCTGAGTCCTCATCCCATATTTATATTAGTACTGGCTAAAATTATTGCGCATTGGTTGGTTACTGGCTTACCCCTTATTTTTATTGCACCGTTACTTGCCGTATTATTACATTTAAATGAAAATAGCTATGGGGCATTAATGCTAACGTTATTACTCGGCACCCCTGTGCTCAGTTTATTAGGTGCTATTGGTGTTGCATTAACTGTCGGTATTAAAAAAGGTGGGGTCTTACTCAGTTTATTAGTCTTACCGCTTTATATTCCAATATTGATTTTTGCGACTAGTGCCATAGATACTGCGGCAATGAACTTACCTTACAGCGGACAACTTGCTATAATTGCCGCATTGTTTTTTGGCTCCTTAACCTTAGCCCCCTTTGCTGTTAGTGCAGCATTAAAAGTGAGTACTAACTAATGTGGAAATGGCTACATCCTTATGCAAATCCTGAAGTGTCGTATCGCTTTGTCGGTAAACTATTACCTTGGATTGCAAAGATTACGATCACTTTACTCACTATTGGCATTATCTGGGCGTTAGTTTTTGCGCCAGCTGATTATCAACAAGGTGACAGTTTTAGAATTTTTTATATCCATGTGCCAACAGCTATATTATCAATGAGTATATATTTAGCTATGGCATCAGCGGCTTTTTGTAGTTTAGTCTGGCAGTTCAGGCTGGCTGATGCATCGGCGGCAGCCATGGCACCCGTGGGAGCTGTTATTACCGCTATAGCATTATTTACCGGCGCCGCTTGGGGTAAACCTATGTGGGGAACTTGGTGGATATGGGATGCGCGCTTAACGTCTGAATTAGTGCTACTTTTTCTCTATTTAGGTGTTATTGCTTTACACAATGCCTTTGAGGATAAAAACCTTGCAGGTAAAGCCGCAGGCATTCTATCACTCGTTGGCGTTGTCAATATTCCTATTATTAAGTATTCTGTCGAATGGTGGAATACCCTTCATCAAGGAGCAACCGTAAGTAAAATGAGTGCTCCCTCAATGAGTATGGATATGTTCTGGCCATTTGTTATCTGCTTTTTAGGTATCGCCATGTTGGTAACATTTGTTATTTCTATCCGTTTTCGTACCGAAATATTAGCACGTAATAGTATGCGTCCTTGGGTACGTGAATTGATCACCGCAGAGGGCATTAAATAATGCAGTTTGATAGTATTTCAGCCTTTTTTGATATGGGCGGTTATGCTTTTTTTGTTTGGTTATCTTATGGCGTTAGTGCTTTTTTATTAGCCGCGTTAATTTATAGCAGTCTTAGCAACCATAAAAAGGTTAAACAAAAAATAGCACTTCGTTTACAGCGCGAAAAGAAGTTACGCAAAGCGGCTCAACAAAATTCAGCGCAAGCAGAGCAAACTGATAGCAAGACCGCAGTTTTAAAAAATTTACCCAAAAACTCTAATAAGGTTGTTTCATGAATCCACGTCGTAAGAAACGTTTAACCATCGTTATATCTATTTTAGTCGGCCTAAGTGTCGTTGCTGGATTTGTGCTTTATGCATTAAGTCAAAATATAGATCTTTTCTATAAACCCTCTGAAATATATCAGGGTAAAGATGATACCGGCATAAAACCTATTGAAGGCCAACGTCTTCGCATTGGTGGTTTAGTGGTACCTGGAAGTGTTAAGCGTGACCCATCAAGTTTAGACGTGACTTTTGAACTTGTAGATATGAGAATGCCAATAGTTTTTAATGATTCTGACCCTGTCATTAAAGTACATTATGACGGCATACTGCCTGATTTATTTCGTGAAGGCCAAGGTATAGTCGCAAATGGTATGTTAGTTAATGGCAATTTTATTGAAGCCTCTGAAGTATTAGCTAAACATGACGAGAACTACATACCGAAAGAATTAGCTGATGACATGGGTGAAAAGCATCAAAAACCCAGTTACAGTAAAGAACAGTTAGAAAAGAAAACCTACTAGTAAAAAACAAAAACGCTACACCAAGATAAATATTATATTTGTCTTGGTGTAGCGTTTTTTATTGTAAAATTTAAACGATTAATCGTTTAATTAAGCAACATCATAAGCCGAAATAATACGATCACCGATTTTATTAAGAATGTTAATCTCACCTTCACAAACAGCAATAATCGACTTACCTTTCTTAAAGCTTTCAGGAATAACCACACGCCCTTCTGCAGATTGTAAAAATGATTCAATCTTATGTAAAAGTTCTAGAGAGTCATCACTGTAATAAATCAAGGTTACTATCTTTTCTTGGTAGATTTGCATTATTCACTCTTATTATTGTTGAGTTATAAATTTATCAAGTTAAAGTCACTTATAAACTTTATTGTTCAGCAATGGCTAAAAATAAAAAATCAGTAAACCTTGTATCCAAACAAAGTAACACAGCAAAAAACACAAAGCTAATTATACAATTAAATCAATAAGTTAAGTTAACACTAAGTTAACTCGGAGTTATCTTTAAGCAATTGTTGTATCTTGCTGTAAATTTTAAGTAAAAAAAAACCCTAAGTATAAAACCCAGGGTCGATCAAATTAGATCGTTTAACGCATCCTCAACTAGTGAGATCGGATATCCATGTGGATAAATTTTTTAAAATATTTAGAAACTGTCCAGAGAATCTATATTATTTCCAACTTTTCATTTTATGGCCCTTAAGCGCATAAAATAGAATAAATAAATAACAAGGTAACATCACAATATAACCCCCTTGTTGACCGAGTGATGAACCGCTTGCCAAGCCCCAAAATAGTGGACCAAATGCCCCTCCTGAAATACCCATAACTAATAATGCCGAGCCCACGCTGGTTAATTTCCCCATTCCAGAGAGTGCTAATGGGAAAACAGCAGGCCAAACAATCGCATTAGCTAAACCAAGCAATGCAATAAGCATCAAGGTATCAGGTAGTTCTGCCCCTCCAAAAGGAACAAGAATTATATTAGCGATAGCGTATGAATTATTGTCACCAAAGACCACACCTAAACTTAACACCAACCCCAGCAGGGCTGAAACAGTTAAGGCTTTTTGTTGAGAAATAAAACGAGGAATTAAAAAGATACCTAATATGTAACCTACCACCATACATATCATAGTGTATGAGGTCATTATGCTGTAATTTTCAACGCCTAGAGACAAGGCAAACGTACCTATTGTGTCGCCGGCTATTACTTCAACCGCAACGTAGAAAAAGATAGTTAATACACCTAATGCTAGATTGGGGTGAGATAATGCTTCTTTAATATGTCCTTTGCTATTTGCTCCTTCTTCCTCATCTTCACTGGGTAATTCTGGAAGTGATGATTTTTTAACAGCAAAACCGAGTAAACCAATGAAAATCGCCATACCTAAATAAGGAAGTACCAACGAGTTAGCCATCTCATCAATACTGGCTTGGGTTAGTACTTCGGTTGAATGACCTTCAAAGCCACTCAAAATTAAGGCGGTAAAGACTAAAGGCGCAATAACACCGGCACCTTTGTTTAAAATTCCCATAACACTAATACGTGCTGCAGCAGATTCTTCAGGTCCTAAACGGACAACATAAGGATTAACAGCTGTTTGTAATAAAGTAATACCCGAGCCCATCACTAACTGAGCAAACAAAAACAAAGCAAAAATTTGGGTTTGAGCAGCAGGAATAAATAATAAGCCAGCTACCATCATGGTGGCCATTCCCAAGGCCATACCATTTTTATAGCCTACTTTACGAATAATCGTCGCCGACGGCAGTGCAGTAAAAGTAACGGCAATGTAAAAAGAGAATAATATTAGTGATGCTTGAAATGGTGTCAGCTGGAGTATTTGTTTAAGGTAGGGCATTAATGACCCATTAAGCCATGTCGCAAAGCCTAGTATAAAAAAGAGTACCGCGACAATTGCCATAGGCAGTGCATTACTTTTTGGTTTATCACTTGTTATTATCTGTTCCATATATTCCTCAATATTTATCTTGTTATTATTGTTTTATGATAGGTTAAGTTAGTTAGTTTCTATAAATAGCTTGCCCAGAGATCCATGTCGATTTCACGGTAAAATTATCGTTAAGCTCAACAAAGTCAGCTTGACTACCTATTGTTAAACTGCCACGAATATCACTTTGCTTAATATAATTGGCTGGGTATTTTGAGGCCATTCTAAGCGCTTCATCTAAAGGTAACCTCAGGCCTAAATGAGTATTAGCTACTGCTTGCGCCATATTCAGCACCGACCCTGCCAACTCCCCTGTTGTTGACGTTAACTTGCCATTTTTAAGCCGCACTTTTTTACCAACTAAAGCAAACTCAACATCGCTTGTACCTACCGGTGGCATTGCATCGGTTACTAAGAAAACCCTTCCTGCAGGTTTAGTTTTCAGCGCTAATTTACAGCTCTCGTAATTAACATGATGACCATCAACAATTAAGCCACAACTTGCTTGATCATTGAGCAAAGCACAACCCGTTACACCCGGCTCTCTGCCCTGTATTGCCGACATAGCATTATACAAATGAGTAAATCCGTCAGCACCCGCTTCTAACGCTTTTTGTGCGGTGTTAAAATCAGCATTGGTGTGGCCTAAGCACACCTTAATACCCAACGAAACCATGCGAGCAATGTCATCAACATTTACCGTTTCAGGGGCAAGTGTCACCAGTATTTGCCCGATATCTTTACGTTCAAGCACTTGCCATTCTTGTGGTGAAATGGCGCGAATGTGCTCTTCGATATGTGCCCCTTTTTTAGCAACAGATAAATGTGGGCCTTCAAAGTGAATACCAATAATACCTGGTGTTTTTTCTGCCATTGCTTCTGCCATTGCTTCTGCGGCCTGTTGCATCACTGATATTTTATCGGTTATAAGGGTAGGTAACATCGCTGTAGTACCAAACTTGGCATGAGCGGCCATGATAGTTTTAATGTTTTTTAATGATGGTGAGTCGTTAAATAGTGCACCTCCACCTCCGTTGACCTGTAGATCAATAAAGCCTGGGACCACTAAACCATCAAGCACATCATCAACGTCAGAGATATTATTATCAAATGCTGTGATTTTTCCATCGGTGATCGTTAACACTTGATGGTCAATAAAATTTTGCCCATTAAATAATTTTTTAACGTAAAGACGAAATATAGTCATAGCAATGCTTGTTCCTTAAATTCTATCAATTAATTGGCTAGGTTTTACTGTAAAGCAAGTTGTTGTTTAGCGTAAATTACTGAACCAACTTCTGGTGGATGCTTTGGCTCGATCAGTTGTCGTTTAATATCTTTATCTAACCAAGGCTTTATTCTTGGTGTTAAGCCACCAATTAATGCAATGGCAGGGGGATTTTTCTTTAATAACTGCCTGGCCACATGGCTAATATATTCAGCGCCTTGTGCAACAATATCTAACGCAATTTTGTCACCTTCTTCTGCAGAATCAAAAACCAAATTAGCCATACGGGCATAAAAAGCGGCTGGCTTACCAGCAATCACTTCGACTAATTCAACATCATCTTTGACATTTAATAACGCTAATACTTTGTCATTAATGGATGAATGAGGAATTAATCCATCGAGTGATAACAAAGATTGTTTTGCTGCCTGTAACCCAAACCATGCACCGCTACCTTTATCCCCATGAGGAAAACCATGAGCGCCAACAATATAAGGATGGCCATCAACATATGAAAAGCCACATGAACCAGTCCCCGTTATCATCACTGCACCGTCTTTACCATCGTGAGCTCCAAGACAAGCAATAAGTAAATCAGTGGCAAGATACATCTTTTTAAACGGATGCTGCCAGTTTGACATTTGCTCAAATAAAACCGGTAAATTCACCCCAGCAAGACCAACACCGGCAATTATATTACCGAGCTCACTTTCATCAATTCCGGCATTTTTAAGTGCTAATTTAGCCGACTCAGCAATTGAATTTATAGCTTGTTCATAACCGTGCAACGGGTTAGCAGGCCCCGCAATGCCAGTACCTAATATTTTATTATCATTCGACATTAGGATAGCTTTGCATTTGCTGCCACCGCCATCTATGCCTAAGAATATTTCGTTGTTGCCGCTGCTGCTCAGCATGTTGACCTCATGTCTCTATATTTATTATTTTAATCACAATGCTTAATAAACAGCCAGTGTCTAAAATGTAATCTGATTTTATCTTAACGACAAATGACAGCGTTGTCATTTGTTTTTTTAATAAAAATGCTTTTTTTATTTTTCTATTACAAAATAAATAATGAATAGTCTGATTAAGCGGGCTTTATTAACTAGCCCGCCAAGAGCGTAAACCATAAATTAGTGGTTATTAATCGTTACTGCCCGACCTTTACGTTGTCCATCAAAGCTAATGCTGCGAACGTTTACTGTGCCCTCGATAGCTACTGGCCCTTGGTAACGAGTCCAATTGCCCGCCGATACTTGATACTCAATAGCGATACCAGGAAAAGCAATATTGGCATAAAGTTTCCCTTCTTTTACGATGGCACCTACGGTAGGTAATCGATAAAAAATGTTATCATTTTCTAATTTAATTAAGGCTTTTTGACCGATAGTATTCGCAAATAATTGCCACTGTTGATCGCGCAGGGCTTTTTTCTCTGCAGTAAAAAATTTAGTTGCCTGACTGTATTTAGCCCCCTGATAATTATAAGGAACTGCCCAATCAGCTAAGTGCCATGCACGCTCGGCTAAAGCAAACAGTCGTGGAAATAATTTATATTGCGCCGTATGGTCAGTACGAGTATTTTCACTCCATAACTGCCCTTGGATACCGAGGAAACGATTACCTAACTTCATCGGGGTTTGGCTATCATCGGCTTGATAAGGATTGTCTTGACGGTCCAACCAAAACTCCGCATGAATAGGTAAATTGTCGGGTATGAATTGAAAGACTTTTTCGGTGTTAGTGTGGCGAGAGGCCCAATAATAACCATGTTCTTTGGGATCAGCTTCATAAGGGAAATCAAAATAAAGTACATCAGGTGATGACAGCACAACTTGCCAATCTCTATTGACTAATTGATGGGTTTTGTTATGACCTCCCCACGCTAACGTATCCCAAGCGTTCGACTGAACAATAGCCGGCATATTCTCTTTGCGGGTATGCTCCATACCATCGCTCCAACCTGCGGTTTCTATGTCTAATGCTGATAAAATACCAGCAACACGCTCAATAAAATAAGCACCAAGTTCACTCATTTTTTTAACACCTTTATCGTTATTGGCAATAAAGTCTTTACAGGCTTGAGACTCTATCCAAGCGCCCGCAGTTTCATCTGCGCCAATGTGATAACGCGTTAACGGTTGACCACCATCAGCATGAATTTTCTTAACTTGAGTCATCACTTCAGTCACAAAATCGTAAGAAGACTCTAAACAAACGTTGATGGTATTATCATTGTAAAATTGCACGGATGAATAGACCGTTGGGTCATTAGCATCATGGAGGATAAACTGTTTTGCTTTGTCATCTTGCTCAGCTATGGCGTATTTCTTGGTACGCGCTGCCATCGCTTTAATTGCAGCACGTGAATGCCCTGGCATATCTAAAGAGGGGATCACTTGAATATGGCGAGCCGTTGCTGCTTGTAATATCTCTTGATAGTCAGCCACAGAATAATAGCCATTGACTTCACTTTTAGGGTCAATACCCGCGCCCAGTTGTGGTAATAAACAATTTTTATCGTTTAAATCAAAACAGCGCCTGCTACTCACTTCGGTTAACTCGGGGAGCGAGGGGATTTCTAATCGCCAGCCTTCATCATCACCTAAGTGTAAATGTAGCTTATTAAGTTTATAAGCTGCCATTTGATCAAGCAGGGTTAAAATAAACGTCTTATCGTGAAAGTTACGCGCAACATCAATTAACAAACCGCGAAACTCATAATGAGGTTCATCATTAACCGTTAACACAGGTACTTGCGTTGAACCTAAGGTGATTAAGCTTGATAGTGATTGCAAGCCATTAAAAACACCAGCGCCGTCAACACCTGTGATCTTAATATCTGTTGTGGTGATGTCTAATTGGTAACTGCCAATCATTTTGCTGTTGTCTTCAAGCAGCCTTAACGTGACAGGCTTGCCTTGAGTATTATTAGCAATACCTAAGGTGTCTAAGCGAGTAATGGCTACGATAACATCATCTTTGTCGACATTGCCATAATCAAGATGAATACCAGAAGTAAGACTAAGCTGAGCATTATTCTTACTATAAATAACCGACTTCGGCGTAGGTATAATCACCTTGCTCACATCGAGCTTTTGCTCACCTAATTGAGTATTTCTTTGATATAAACTTGCCGCATCAAGCCACTGAGTAGAATCTTGGGCGGTGCGTTTAAACTGCTTTTCAACATCAGTGAACGGCACCACATAAGGGAGTACTTCTAATCCTGTTTCACTGTTTGAATATGGCTTGGTACTGGCTATAACGCGTGGCTGTAAATTATTTGAACTGACAATATAGTTAGGTAAAGCATCTGTTTCAGACAACGACCAAAACATAGCTCTAAACAATAAGGTTTTGGTTTCACCTGCAGTAAAGCCTTTAAACTTATCATTCAACAATATTTTATGTAAATCGCCATTAATATGAACAACAAAAAATTCATCACTTTCAAAGGATTGAATAGGCGCAATTTGGCTAAAGTGAATATGCCAATCATTACTAGTTATAGATTGAGTCGCGGTGAAACTTAGCTCAACTTCAAAGCAATTACCGTCGGCGATATTTATATCACACTTATCACTGGGTATATTGGTCAATACTTTATACTTAACATTGAGCGTTTCAGCAATCTTGTCAATATCAGTTTGAGTCGCTTTAACTAAGCGTTTAAGTAATACATCTTGCTGGGTCTTGTCATTGGTCGTAGCGGAATGAGTTGGTGATTTTTCACAGCCGAATAAATTTATGCTCGTTACCAAAAATAAGACAATGAGTTGTCTGTTCATGTTTTTCTTACTCACAAGTTTAGGTTAATCAATAGAATGCCAAAACTTCTTCGGGGTTCAGGCTCCATTGTAATTAGTCGATATTGATGTTTAGTTTTCGCTAAGGCTAATTAACTTCGCGATCCGCTGGGTAGAAAACAAACAACTATATATCGCAGCAAGAAACCCTTTGTCTTTTAATTCTTGGTAGTCTGAATCATTTAAATCTTTAAAGGCTTCTTCATCGATGGAATATAACCCCGTTACCGTGAACTCTTTAGCGTTAATAGGTTTAATCGTTAATGATTGAGAAGAGAGTAAACTTTTATCTACCATTGTATTGATAAAAAGTTGCGTTGCATTAAGCTGTGAATTAGCTCGAGCAAGATTTTCTGTGACTTGTACTAAATACTTTGTTTGCTCACCCGTATCAGTAAACAATGCTTCGCCATCGCTCTCTGATACCGTTTGACTGTCTAAATCAATACCCACAACAAAATTATTAGGTTGTTCAACAGACGACGATAAT
The DNA here is from genome assembly GCF_014077405.1 of Colwellia sp. BRX10-9. Taxonomy (NCBI): domain Bacteria; kingdom Pseudomonadati; phylum Pseudomonadota; class Gammaproteobacteria; order Alteromonadales; family Colwelliaceae; genus Colwellia; species Colwellia sp. BRX10-9. The sequence goes on from NZ_JACGVV010000021.1 coordinate 28,958, forward strand.
ACAAAAGGGAAGTTAGTCAAATGCTGAGGAACATATAAAGCATTCCAGCCCTCTTTTTTATGAAACAAATTTTCCTGCGGCTTTAAGCCAAGTAACGCAACTAAGTGGAAACGTCCTGTTTCTGCATCCTTAATAAAAACAATAGGATATTCCGCCTGAACTTGCGGCAATTCAAAAACGGAAATAGGGGTAACATGGCTATTAGCACTATGTGCATAACTAGGGTCTACTTTTACTTTCAGTGCTTGATGCTGACTTTTATTGAGTGGCGATAAGTTAGCCATGTATTTCTCCAGTAATATTTATTTTATATTTTTATATTTTTATATTTTTTGAAAACCAAAAGCCCTTACCTTATTCAGTAAGTCTCTATTGGTTGGCAGATTATTTTGTAGCTGTTGTTTTAATTTAGCATTTTTCTTTAAAATGCTTTCAAGCATACGATGTTCATTAAACGTTGAAGCGTTATATTCTAATGCTTGTACGTAGCCCATGCCGTGCAAAACATATTGGTAGCTGTCTTGAATAAAAGGTTCAAAGGTATTTTGAAAATCATATTTACTCACCGGACGATGTTTCCAATTATCGAGTTGTTCTAATAAACTTTCTGGTACGGAATTTAGAGACTTATTTTCTAACCAAAAACTTTCTTGTCGTTGAGATAAAAAATAATGTAACTTAATAAAGTCTATCGTCCTTTTCCAACGGTAGTGAAATGAGTCATTAAATGTTTTTTCAACTGCAGGTAATTGTCGCTTATTACGAGGAAATAATTCACACAGCATATTGGCTGAAGCCTCAATAAGAAAAATAGCTGAAGCCTCTAAGGGCTCAACAAAAGCGGCAGACATGCCTACTGCCACACAGTTTTTTTCCCAAAATTTGTTTCTATACCCTGATGAGATTTTTAACCTTCGCGCTGACAGTTGTTCTGCTTGTGGACCAATATAATCACGTAATGTTTGCTCTGCTTGATCATGACTGACAAAATCAGAACAATAAACATAGCCAGTACCACGCCTATTTGACAACCCTATGTCCCATGTCCAACCCGCAGAATGTGCTGTTGAAATAGTAGAACTACTTATAGCATCCTCTTCATTTTGATAAGGTACTTGTATCGCTATCGCATTATCGGTAAATAAAACGTCATTAATTGGCGTAAACCCGACCCCTAAAGCTTCACCTAACAATAAGCAGCGCCCCCCCGTACAATCTACGAAAAAATCACCTTCAATACGCCCTAACTCTTTTGTCTCAATAGAGGATATTTCACCTAAAGCATTCAAATTTGCGGATAATACATTTGCCGCTAAATGCTTAACACCGAAACGTTCGCAGCTTATCTTTTTTAAAAAATCAGCAAATTTGCCTGCATCTAAATGATAAGCATAATTTAATAAACCATCGTAACCTCTATTAGCTATTGTTTTTGGTGCTAAACCACCTTCACAAATAAGCGCCTGAGGGCTAACAAAATTAGCGTAATCTATTTGCTGATCTGACAAAGACCAATAAGGACTGAGATTAAATTCATCTGCATGGGCAACAGAACTAAACAAGTGATAATAAACAGAGTCTTGACCATTTTTAGCAGGCGTTCGCCAATTAACAAATTTTGTTGCCTGCTTAAAAGAGGCATTACAATAATTAATAAAGTCATGTTCTTCGATATCTAAATCAGCCAATGTTTTTCGCATGGTTGGCCACGTACCTTCACCGACGCCCACGGTTGGAATATCAGGTGATTCAATAAGAGTAACCTGCACTGCATCTGACTTATTCGAGCCAAGATGCTTTGCAAGTTTAGCCGCTGTTAGCCAGCCAGCAGTGCCTCCCCCAACAATAACAACTTGATTAATCATTCCATCATCCATTCAATAACACCTTTATACTTTGTTAAATCCAAATTCTTTTACTTTTTCAATGAGATCGCGTTGTTTGGGTAATTGATTTTTCAATAATTCACTTTGTCGATCAACATTAGAAAATAATTTTTCAGCTTTTTTAACATCTGGATAAGCCGAAAGATTGCCTGATAAATCTGTTTGATAATGCATGCCATACAATACATACAAATAACTGTCTAAGTTAAAGGGTTCCCATGCATGGTCAAAGTCGAACTTTGTCGGTGGTTGATTTTTCCAGAATTCGAGTCTTTGTTTTAACTTATTTGGTATTGTGGTTGGCTCACAATTATCAATCCAATATTGCGAATCTCTGCGCGCTGAAATGCAATAATGTAACTTAATAAATTCAACCGTTCGTTCCATACGAATTTTAAAGTTTTGATTAAACTGTTGCTCCGCATAAAGCATTTGCTTTTTGTCACGAGGAAATTGCGCTGCAATCATGGTAGCTGCCGCATCAAACAAATAAATAGCGGAGGCTTCTAGTGGTTCAACAAAACCTGCAGACATGCCAATGGCAACACTATTTTTATGCCAAAATTTCTGGTGGTAGCCGAGCTTTATTGGAATTTTTCGAATAACCAGATCGTCGGTATAATCTTCGCCAATATAGTCGATGAGCTGTTGTTTAGCTTTTTCATCACTAATATATTTGCTACTAAAAACATGACCTACGCCGCGCCTTTCTTGTAGGCCAATATCCCAAATCCATCCAGCTTCTTGTGCTGTCGATAAGGTGTGTGTTTTGATTGGTTGCTTTTTATCTGCATAAGGAACTTGAACAGCAAAAGCCGTATCATTAAAAAGAACATCGCTAATATCATGCCATTCAATATTATAAGTTTGCTTAATAATAAGCCCTTTAGAGCCACTACAATCGATAAAAAAATCTGCGGATATTTGCTTTTCTTCACAATGATCTGTTTCAACATGTGTGATAAAGTCATTTTCATCCAAGACGATGTTCGTCACATTAGCACTAACAAATTTCACCCCTAAATTATCAATACAATGTTTTTTTAAAAAGTTAGAAAATTTATTGGCATTTAAATGGTATGCGTATTCTTGAGCAGCACTGTATTCGGGCATAACGATTTGCTTAGGCGCTAAACCTTGGTCACAAATTCTTGCCTGAGAAGCTACTGCTTGGTCATAAGGTAATCTAGTCGTTTTATTTTTTAACAACCAATAGGGAGCTAAATTAAAGTCATAAGAAGAGTGACTTACCGTGCCAAGTGGATGGTAATAACTTGATTTTTCATTCTGTTTAGGTGTTGTAGCCCAATTTATAAATTCAGCTCCTTGCTTGAAGGTTGCATCACACTCACGAATAAAGTCAGTTTCACTCACGCCTATTTTATGTAATGTAGCTCTTAAATTAGGCCATGTCCCCTCTCCAACACCAATAATAGGAATATCTGGTGATTCAACGACAGTGACCTTTATGCCATTTTCTGCTTTGCAATTTAAGCTTTTAGCCAAAATAGCAGCACTTAACCAACCAGCGGTTCCGCCGCCAATAATTAAAATATCATTATTAACTGTAGTCATTGTGAAAGCTCATCATGTAATGAAGGGTTGAAAGGAGTTCATGTATAAAATTGAGGCTCAATAGATATTTAGGAAAAATATATACTAAGCCTAGAATAACGATGAAAGGAAGTAAAACCTATCCTCTCATCGAAACAAATTACCCGTTATAAGCGGTAAGATACTTTTAAGAATACGTTGCGACCATTATCTGCCGCTAAACGCATAGCGGTGAAACCCTCACCAAATCGTTGAGTAGTCGTTTCTTCGAATAAGTTAGAACCTTCAACACTTACATCTAAGTTTTCAGTGGCATGCCAAGTAACATTCGCGTCAAAAAAACCATGGGCATCCCACGCAGTGTTACCACCGATACCGGTAGACGGAGCGATAAATTCGTCACGGTAGGTGTAAGCAACTCGAGCTGAAATAAGGTCAGTTTCATAGTAGGCACTTAAGTTATAACTAAGTTTAGACATCCCTGGTAATGGTCTTTCAACAATACCCCCGCCATCAGCGCCTAAATTCTGTAAACCAAAGCCTTCAGTATAAGTAATGTTAGCTGACCAGCCAAACTCACCCATTTGCTGTTGGTATTGACCTTCTATACCTTGAAGTTCACCACCTAAACCTTGACCGGGTTCACGTAGAATATAATCTACCCCATTGACATCAACAGTAGACTCGTTAGCACCGTTAATAATAAAAGAACGAATATCTTTAGAGAACAAGGTTGCTGATAATAAAGATTCTTCGTTAAAGTACCATTCTAAACCAATGTCATATTGGTTGGCACGATATGGGTCAAGCGCAATACTACCACGAGCAATGCTTCGAGTAGTCTCGTTAACGCTAGCCGCTGGATTTAAGAACGAATAATTAGGACGACTCATTACTTTAGCAGCAGACAAACGTAATATGACATCTTCATGAAGATTTAGTGCTAAGTTAAAACTAGGTAACCAATCTGAGTAATCACTGTCTTCTGTAACGATTGTAGCGGTATCTACATAACCGTAATAATCAGCAGAGGTATCAGTAGCCACATAGCGTAAACCGAAATTACCGCGATAATTATCGCCACTAAAATCAGCTTGTCCGTATAAAGCAAAAATATCTTCTTTAATAACACCGTAACTGTTTGTGTTTAATGATGAACCCGTTTTGTGAGCATCATAATGCGCTCTTAATTGTGCACCATCTGCACGCGCAATGTTTGTTGGAGTACCCGAAAGTAACCCTGCACCAGAGTGATTAAAATGACCATCCGCAAATGTGGCTTTAGTGATACCTGTAGTCAAGCTATCATCAAACGTCCATGCATCTGAGTAACTTGTAAATTGATGATCTCGTAACTTAACACCGGTTTTAAAGTTAGAAATTGGGCCCCACTCAACGTTAAAATCAACATCAAACTGTGCGAAAGTCTCTTCGTCTTTACGATAGCCAGCAGTAACAGCACCACTACTTAAAATGTATTCAGAATGGTTACTTGGATCTGTACCATTAGGAGAAAGCAACATCGCATTATCGCCGCTCATATCGAAATCAATAGAGGTATTACTGTTACTTGAAACCCAACCAGCATTGTAGTTACCACCGTCACCACCTGTTGCTTCAGTAGAACCAACTTTGGCATTGATTGAATAGGTATCAGCCGTATAATCAACTTCAAATGCGATGACTTCGGTATCCATTTCAGCATTACGGGTATTCTGATCATCAAGTGGTGCACCAGAATAGTTACCATTTAGCGCAAAACCATTAGTCGGAGAGAATTTAGTCGCTCCAGTAACTTGGTCATTAAAGCCGGTTGGATCTGTACCCGCAATAATTAAATAGTTTTGGTTACTGTTAGCAGAATCAAGATCAACTTGAAAGTAATGCACATTCATTGATAAATCTTCAGAGGGTGAATACTGAACAGTTAGATCAACCGCATCACGTTCACGAGTTTGCGCGAATTCTGAAATACCTGCACCCGCCCAACCATCATCCATATAGTTTTCTGCTTTGTGCGCACGCCCAACAGTTTCTAGCGTAGATAAACTCGCTAAAACACCGAAGTTTTCTTGATCGTTTTTCCAGCTATACATGCCCGTTAAGCCTTGACCATTTTCGTCAGAAAGGCTGTTATCTTGGTATTCAGCAGATAAAAACAAGGTGTTAGAGTCTAGTTCTAAAGGCTTACGAGTGCGCACAACGACAGTACCACCAACACCACCTTCATCAAGGCTTGCTGTTGGCGATTTATAAACATCAACACCAGCGACAAGTTCTGGTGGTAATAAATCCATATCAAAAGAACGCTTTGCTGCTGCTTGTGAAAACCATCCTGTTGAAGCAACATAGTTACCATTCATACTGATTTGGGTTAATTCTGAGTTAGTACCGCGGATAGAAACATCACCACCTTCACCAGCAAAACTTCTGGCAATCGTTACGCCAGGTATTCTTTGTAGTGACTCTGCAATGTTTCTATCGGGAAATTTACCAATATCTTCTGCAGAAATTGAATCAACAACCGCGTTAGAAAATCTCTTTTGATTTAATGCTTGTTTCAAAGAACCACGAATACCGCGAACTTCAATTACTTCAGTTTCTTGCTCGGCAGCTTTAACTTCTTCAGCAGCCATTGCGAATGGTGTAGCACCGCCCGCTAGCACTAGAGCGATTGAACTCGCTAACATGCCTTTTTTAAATTTTTGAATTGACATCGACTTTCCCTTACACACGTTTTTTTTAAATATAATAGTTATGTTTTTATAACCCTATCAAAGACAGCGCTGTCTTTTTAATTCATGACAGCGTTGTCATAGGTCGGGTAAAACATTACACAATAAATGACCATCTGGCTACACTTGATTACGATTTAATCAGCACCTTTAATGCAATGAACTGTAAACAATAGAGTTTTATTTTAGTTTTTTTGTAAACACCCTGTATTATTTTCGTACACACAAGCAATTATTATACGTTTTTAGCACTGCTTTATTCATTTAAAGTAACGTTTAATGAATAAAGAATTACTTTAGTGAATACTATAATTTAATGTCATTAATGAAGTCTAAAAAGGTAATTTTATTAATTTTCATTGTTTCAAAAATAGAAACGCTGACAATTTATCAGCGTTTTAAAGTAAAATTAAAGCTTATTTAGCTTTATTATAATAGTTCATCAAGTTAAGCGTAGAGCAATCATGACTCGGCGAAACATTACCGCTTTGCAGCTCTTTATGAATACTTTCTGCTAAGCCCTTACCTAATTCAACGCCCCATTGGTCAAAAGAGCATATTTTCAGCACAATACCCTGCACAAATATTTTATGTTCATAGAGTGCAATTAAGTTTCCTAACGTCTTAGGGTCTATACGTTTTAAAAGAATAGTGTTGGTTGGACGATTCCCTTTGTGCACTTTATGAGGAGCCACCTTATCGATGTAATCAGCTGTCCGTCCTTTTGCTTTTAAATCAGCACGAACTTGCTTTTCATTGACGCCGGTCATTAATGCTTGTGTCTGTGCAAAAAAGTTCGACATTAACGTTTCGTGATGACCAGACACCGGCGTAACACTGGCAACCGAACCAATAAAATCAGCTGGTACAACATTATTACTTTGATGCAGGTACTGATAAAAGGCATGTTGACCATTAATACCCAGTTCACCCCATATAGAAGGTACGGTGGCATAGTCAACTTCATCGCCATTCCACGAAACAGATTTTCCATTACTCTCCATTTCAGCTTGTTGTAAATAAGCAGAGAGCATATGTAAGGTTTGATCGTAAGGAAGGATCGCTTGAGATCTAGCTCCTAGAAAAGTGGTATTCCAAACGCTGAGTAAAGCCATTATTGCTGGCATATTTTTTTCTAGTGGTGCACTTTGAAAGTGTTCGTCCATTTCATTAGCGCCATCAAGCAATTCTATAAATTTATCAAAGCCCAGATCTAACGCTATTGCTAAACCGATTGCTGACCATAATGAGAAGCGCCCTCCGACCCAATCCCACATCCCGAAGATGTTTTCTTCTTTAATGCCAAACCCCATGGCATTTTCTTTATTCGCTGTTACTGCAACAAAGTGTTTACCGACCACATTATCATCAAACGACGATGCGGTAAGCCACCTTATTGCTGTTTTAGCATTTGTCATAGTTTCGGTCGTGGTAAAGGTTTTACTGGAAACAATAAATAGCACTCTTTCTGGGTCAAGCGGACGAAGTATTTCTACGATTTGCGCGCCATCTACATTAGAAACATAATGAACATTAATGCTTTTATCACTGTAGTGTTTTAACGCCTCGGTGACCATCTGTGGACCAAGGTTGGAACCACCAACACCAATATTAACCACATCAGTAATACGCTTTCCTGAATAACCTAACCACTTACCTTCACGAACATGATTAACAAAAGCTTCCATTTTCTGTAACTGCACTTGAACGCTGGTGGTGACATTCTCACCATCAACAATGAGAGGCTCTTTGCTTTTACGGCGTAAAGCTGTGTGAAGAACAGCACGGTCTTCTGTTTTATTGATTTTTGCACCAATAAACATTTTTTCGCGCCATTCAACGACTTTACATTCACTAGCCAGATTGAACAGTGTATCCATTGTTTCAGTATCAATGAGGTTCTTTGAATAATCTAACAGTAATTTAGGTAACTCTATAGAAAACTTGTCAAAGCGTTCACTGTCTTGAGCAAACAGATCATTCATGTGCTGAGATTGTTTCTGTTGAGCAAGCTGAGTCAGCTTTTTCCAACTACTGAGTGTTTGACGACTTGACATAAATATTCCTATAGTGCATTAATTTAACCCTTCAATGTTGTACCATATTTGATAATGACAGCGCTGTCAATTTGAATTTGTATCCTTTATTTCTATAGATTAGTATAAAGGTTTGAGTTATTTTAAAATAAGTAGTTGCCGCCGTGCCAAAGAAACAATATTCTGTTGCGCTGCAGTAGGGTTACATAACAAGAATAATACACAAGGCTGTTTTAACCGATGAAAGCTACAATAAACGATGTTGCCAAACAAGCGGGCGTTTCGATAAAAACCGTTTCAAGAGTAATGAACAATGAATCATCTGTACGACAATTGACTCGAGATAAAGTCATGGAAGCCGTAAATGATTTACATTATCAGCCCAACTTAGCGGCACGAAACTTAGCGGGTACTAAGGCATACAGCATTGCTTTTATCTATGATAACCCTAACGCATATTATGTCATTGATATGCAAAATGGTATTTTAGCGGCTTGTAAACAACAAGGTTTTGAATTACTTATTCATCCTTGCCAAGCAAAATCAGTACATGTACTTGATGAAATTGCCGACATGGTTAGAAAGACACGAGTCGCTGGTTTAGTGCTCACTCCACCTTTTTCTGAAATGCCTGAATTTGTCCAAAAAATTATCGACCTAAATGTTGATGTTGTTCGGATAATGTCTGGCGATGTAGCACCCGATGAATTAGCCCCCTGCATTATGGTAAATGACCATACGGCTTCGGTAAGTATTACTCAACACCTCATTGATTTAGGCCACAAACACATTGGTTTTATTGCCGGTGAAGCAGCACATATGTCAACGGTTGAACGTTTAAGAGGTTATAAACAAGCCTTGTCTGACAATGGCATTGCACTTGATGAGCGGTTAATTATTAATGGCGAGTATTCTTTTGAATCTGGCGTACTTGGCGCAAAGCAATTAATGTCTGAAGATATTCGCCCAACTGCTATTTTCTCATGTAACGATGAAATTGCGGCGGGTGCTTTGTTTGCCGCTCGGTTAATGGGGATATCAATACCTGATCAACTTTCTATTGCTGGTTTTGAAAACTCGCCCTTCTCTCGCCAAACATGGCCACGTTTAACGACAGCAAATCAGCCGAACCAAAAAATCGCTGAAGATGCAGCCAACTTATTGATTGCAAAATCGCGTAAACAAACCCCTCAAAATAGTGTTCATCATTACACACCAAGGTTGATTGTCCGTGATTCAACCGGTAAACATAGCTCATTGAGTTAAATCTTAGCGCAATATATAACCCGCAACAAACCGGCCTTTCAATGGATAGTGTTCATCATTACACACCAAGATTGATTGTCCGTGATTCAACCGCTAAACATAGCTCATTGATAATTGCTCATTGAGTTAAATCTTAGCGCAATATATAACCCGCAACAAACCGGCCTTTCAATGGATAGTGTTCATCATTACACACCAAGGTTGATTGTCCGTGATTCAACCGCTAAACAGAGTTAATTGTCAGAAAACACTAAACTTTATCGACTAGCGTAACGCTTTAACGATAAAGTTTAGTTTGATTATCACTTGCAGCCTATGTTGATAAGCAAGTATGAAATATTACTTTTGTCTAAATGAATAAACGCCAACTTTACCATCCGCGCCTGCCGCCAAAAACATCATCTTATCGCTCGCAAGGGTATAGAAGCCTTTATCGTCTTTTTTACCTTGTGGGTTTGCTAGTACTTGCCACGTTTTTCCTGCGTTAAGCGAAATATCACTACTGGTTTTTCCTGTAGCAAGACAAATATTTCCCTGACAACTCATTGCTGAGCGCAAGCCATATTGCCCAGCATTGACTGACTGCCATTGGTTATCGGTAAAAGTTGCCATATTAGGGTAACTTGCAGGACGCTGTTCATAGTCTCCGCCAACAACAAAAAGTTGTTGCTTGGCATTTAATGCTAAACCATAACCGCCGGCGGTTTGTGTTTTAGAGTACAGTGGCACACGATCACGTTGCCATGTTTCACCAAAATCGACGCTGCTATAAACTGATGCTGAAAATCCACCCGTAGTAAGCCAAGCTTTACCTTTGTCACCAACAATTAAGGTATTACCACTGGCCGCAAAAGCGGCTTCTTTTTCAACAAATTTCGGGATATTACTCTGCTCGATACGGCGCCACGTTTTGCCACCATCACTGGTTTTTTTTATAACATAAAAGCCATCGACAGGATCTCCCATCAACAAACCATTATCACCATCCCAAAAAGCGATGGAGTCAAAAAAGCCATCTTTATCTTCATTTTGATAAAGTAACTGCCAGCTATCGCCACCATCAATGGTTTTGTAAAGTACAGATTGTTCTCCACTGCCAACCCCCATAACAATAGCGGTATGCTTATCGAATAAGGCAATATCGCGAAAACCTGTTTTTATAGGGCTATCTACTGATTTATCCAACCAAGTTTTACCTCCATCTTGACTAACAAAAACAGTCTTATTACTACCACTAACCCACAATGAATTATCGATAACAGCACTTCCGCGCAAAGAAGGTGAACCTGGCAGCACCGTATGTTGCCAAGACGGCAAATCAACGATAGTAGTGCTACTGGCAATTACCGAGTAAAAGACAGTCGTGATACTAAGAGATTTTAAGATACGAATTAAGCGAGTGCTTACTTTAACTTCTGGTAATATTGAAAGAATTGATAGCATGATAATTATTATTTTAAGTGAACATAGCGCTACTATTCAATATTTTCAAATATTTAACAAGTGATAAACATCAAACACTGACAAAGAGGCAAAGCAACAAAATTGTCAGTCATTAAGTTGTAAATACCGCCAACTTCAGCGATAGTAGAATAATAAAAATAGCCGTGATAATACTTAATTGATTAATAAAACAGTAAATTCTTATGCTAGAAGTTGATGATAAAGTACTCGCTGATATACGCCGTGGATTTTCTATTCCGGCTCAGCCAAGTTTATTAATTAAACTACAAAAAATAATGGCCGAAGACGAGCCAGACGTAAATGCGTTAGCCGATATTATTTCACAAGATGTCGGTGTAGCTTCAATTATTCTGAAAACCATTAACTCGCCCCTTTATGGATTGTCGCGCTCAATATCTGACATTCACAAATCAGTACGTTATATCGGTTTGCAGGGAATAAACTCATTAGTAACCAACACCTTGATTAAACGTAGTTTTGACCAACAAGATTGTAGTATCGCTTTAGAAGAGTTTTGGGACAGTGCCACACATATTGCCAACACTTGTGTTCATATTGGCAAAACGATTAAAGAAAAAACCTCAAAAGATAAGCTCTTTTCTCTTGGTTTATTTCATGATTGCGGCATTCCGATTATGGCAATGAAGTATAGTGACTACAGCGATACTTACCAACTTGCTTACAGCACCCCAGATAAAACACTCCCCATCACTGAAGACCAGGCTTATGGTGTAAACCACGCAACCATTGGCTATTACGTTGCCTCTTCTTGGCGATTACCTAAAGATATTTGCGAATTAATTTTAATACATCACGACCGTGATTTTCTCAAAATGAATAATCCACGTGGTCAAGAAGTTTACTATGCAATATTAAAACTGGCAGAAAACCTAGTACACAATCATAAGCACTGTCGAGACTCTGCTGACTGGCCTTATGTACAAGAAATGATTTTCACCTTACTCGACATTGATGAAGACAACTATCAAGATTATCTTGAAGACAGCGAGTCATTCGATGTAAAAGCTGATTAACCCTTGAAGCTACCTTAAATAAGTTTGTCAAATAAGCCCTTGGTTAAGTGCAATCAATACCGCCCGTGTTCTGTCTCGGGTATTAAGTTTTGATAATATTGTTGATACATGATTTTTAATTGTGCCCTCAGCAAGAAAAATACTACTAGCAATTTCTTTATTAGAGAAACCACCCGCCACCAACTTTAAAATCTGTTGTTCTTTTTCAGACAAGGCTTCAATAACTTTAGATTCATTCAAGCCTTTATTTAATTGTTTCATCACCACGGGCTCAGCCACAAAACCACCATTGGCCAGTGTTTTAACGCCATTAACGAGTTTATCTAAGGAAACATCTTTAAGTAAAAAACCATTAGCACCTGCTTGTAAGCTTTGCATAAACAGTTCGCTATCATCAAAAGTTGTTAACATTAAAATAGGCAAGGTACTGCCTTGGCTTCTTAGAATTTTAACTAACTCAATACCATTCACTTTTGGCATTCTAATGTCGAGTAACAACACATCAGGCGTTGGTTCACTGGCCAACATTTGTTGAGCGTGTTCGCCGTTTTCGGCCTGCCAAATAATACTTATATCGTCACTTAACGAAAGTAGCCCTGCAATTCCCTGTCGAACTAACTGTTGGTCATCAACAAGCGCAACATTAATCATAACAATCCTCTACTTGTATTTTTAAGGTGAAACCACTGTCATTTACAATAAGATCTACCTTGCCAGAAAAATCAATCAATCGTTCATTCATGCCAGCTAAACCACTGCCAAAGTTTTCGTTATTCTTGTTGGTAACCGTGCCATTGTCAGACAAGTTAATGACTAAGCTACTGCCCATTTTTTCACAGGCTAAAGTAAATAGGTTCGCTTTGCCATGTCGAAGCGCATTACTCACACCTTCTTGTAAACAAAACATCAGCTGTTGCTTTAGTTGCAGTGAATTAATATCAATGGATGATTTCACAGTTAACTGACAATTAGGCAATTGATTAATGAGGTTTTCAAGCGACGAAACAAGATCTATTTGTTCTTCTTCACGCATTTCTTTTACCACTTGTCGAACGTTGCTTAGCAGTGTTTTAGCCAGTTGTAAGTTTTCTTGCAGTAAGGGTTTAAATTCTTCGGAAACTTTATGTTTAGCGACCTCTAAATTCAAAGACAACGCCGTTAGCTGATGACCAATAGCATCATGTAAGTCTCGAGATATTCGTAATCTTTCTTGCTTTTTCGATGAAGCTTTCAGCATAAATCGTGTTGCTAACAACTCTTGATTAATAGCTGCTAATTCTTCTTTAGCTTTTGCTTCACGCAAGATGGTTTCTATGGCAGAGAAACCAAAAACTTGTAGCATAAAATAGATAATGACCTGAAAAAATCCAGAAATAAAACTGCCATCATAAACAATAGTAAAATGAGCGACTGTAATAAAAAACATCAACAACAATGCTTTTTTTCGGGTAAACATTGATGGTAACTGCGTCGCAATCAACACTAACAAAATAGCGGCAACATTATAAGTATCTGATGAAATTAACAATAATACCGTAACTACTTCAACCACCAGTAGTCGTTTATTTATCTTCGACTCTGCCCTTTTATCAGAAAAAATAATCCATGCAAATGAAAGATAAAAAATAATAAATGCCAACAATTTCAATACAAATGTCTGACCAAAATCAAGATTGACTAAAGACAAATAGCAAATAACTGACCAAGTAATAAAGCCAGAAAAATGTAGTAGCCAGTCTTTGCGTAAGTGCTCTGGTAATGGTGACTTCAACATAAATAAATACCTAGATAAAATGTGCAGTCTAAACCGTTAACATGCACATTTAAAACTTCATAATCATATGATTTTAAAACAAATCAATCGTAATTGCTGTGTTTTCTTTCACCATAAATTTAGCTTCTTTATATTTCGGCGCACCAAACATGCCGACATTATTACTAAAGCCATAGCCTTCTTTTGGGATCCCCATCATATTAAAATCCATTTTGTTATTGTCGTTTTCGTCTTGATACATTTTTATCGCATAGTCGCCATCAGGTACATTTTCAAAAATAGCGATTTCCTTGCCATTTTGAGCTTTAACTTTTGCATAAAAACTAGCTTTATCTGTCTTATAATCTTCTTCTGAGGCATATAAAGCGATTAAAAGGTGGCCTTTCCCTTGCTCAATATCACTGATATTGACCGTTAAGTCAGCGGCAACGGCATGCTGGCTTAATAATAAAATCATCGATAATGCACTTATTACAGAAAGCGCTAAACTGGTTACTGACAAAGAGATTAATTTTTTAAAAATCATAATGATTCCTTTATTTATATAAATTGAAAGAGGATAAGTAAATTTGTTTATTAATTCATGATCAGTGTAAAGCTAAAGCTTTTGTTAAACAGGTGCCAAAAGTCATCATTTTCACAGCAATAAAACATGACTTCTGGCACCTAAAGGTTAAAGGACATTATAAGAATATTGTTGGTTATGAAGATGAACAAGGTAACGTTGAAAGAGTGCGAGAATCACAATAGGTGCGATAACAGAGAGTGCGATATTACCTTTAAACAACCAAGATAGAACGAGCGATATCAGTACGGCGATAAATAAGTAAGCTGATTTTTTATTAATGTTTATCCGATCTTTAGTTTCTTTAATCTGTGTTTTATTGATCCCAACAAAACCATGATTTGAAAAGAGCATGGTGGTAATACCAACAACAATCATCACAATAAAAATGGCCGACTCTTGCAACATGCTGTAAAACGATAAATACCACCATTGTTGAAAAAATGCCGCTAAACCACCTAAAATCAAATAAATATTCGCTGATAGTATTAAACGGCTCATCACTATTTTAAGTTTACTGATTAACACTAACTGACAAATTCCCACCAATGCAGCTATTTTAAAAGCCAATAACCAGCTTTCATTGGATGTTTCGGTTTGCCAAAAACCAATCATTGAAAAAAGTGAAAGTGGGAGAAATTGTAATAAAGCACTGAGTTTATTTAACATACGGGCTGCCTTGTCGTTGAGTGATTAACTATTTACTTATTTTAAATAATAACGTTTCACAAGCTAAAACAAAGGTGCCAAAAGTCATGGTTTGCTTATAAAAAAATGACTTTTGGCCGAAGAAGAAGGTATCAGCACCGATACAAAACACATTAATCATCAACACCGCTAATGTGTGCCTGAGGGGGGATTAGTCACGTAAAGCTTCGGTAACAGGTAAACGCATCGCCTTTATTGCTGGTAATATCCCGCCTGATAAACCAATCAATAACGCTAACGACATTGTTTTAATCATCAACAAAACCGTAATATCAAAATTGAACATCATTTGACTCAAATTACTGGCATTTTGCGTGGCAGCCGTCCAGCCATCAAAGACAAAATATAAAGGTAGTATGCCTAACACCCCACCAACAAAAGCAATGAGCAAGGCTTCACAAAGAATCGACATTGAAATTGCAAAAGGACTAAAACCTATCGCTTTATGCGTAGCTATTTCCTTAGAGCGACTTACTATGGCGGCATACATGGTATTAAGTGCAGCCACTATTGCGCCTAACGCCATAACAATAGCAATAGGAAAACCTAACCAACGAATTAAGCGTGTTAAGTTACTGGCTTGATCAGCAAAGAATTGTTTTTCTGTTAACACTCGAATGTTTAACCTAGGGTCGTCCTGCCACTCTTTTTCTAATTGTGGTAAATCGCTAATATCTTTTAATGCTAAGCGGATAGACTGTAGCGTATTTCCTCGACGATAATCACTCTGTACCATGCCAATATCAGCCCACAATTCTGATTCAAAAACACTATTACCATCAGAAAAAATCCCGCTGATTGTCCACGCTGCTCCACCTAAGGTGATAACTTTGCCAACAATTAACTCTGGCATTCTACGCGTTATTGCCTGACCAACAATTAGCTGACGCACACCCGTAGCGAACATTTCACCTTTGACTAAACGAAAATTAGGGCGAAATTGTTGAGTCGATTTGCTGATACCTCGCAACGCTAAACTTTTCGTTTTTGTTTCTTGAGCTACGGTATCTAGATTAGAAATATAAGTCACTTCAGCATTAACAAACATTTCAGCCGATACTTGCGCCAGCCCTTGTTCATCTTTAATAATTTTTTGATTATTCGCTAAAATATTAACTTCTACTGGAAACATCACACTTTGCAATTCTGAAGAGGCTCCCGCGCGCATCACTAATACGGTATTATCTAAACCAGTACGTTCCAGTGTTTTCATCATTCCCTCAGTCATTGCCAGAACACTTAAAATAACGCCAGCAACACAAGCAATGCTTAATATACTCACCATAGAAGCAATAATACGCTGCGGGAAACTTTTAAAATTAATAACCGTTAACGCTTGTGCTTGTTTTATATTGATAAACCATGAATGCTGCGCCTTTAATGAAATATTCATGCCTTGTCTCCTAACGTTTTGCTGATAACAAGTTGTTTAATCGCTACCGCCGGAAATACAGTGCAAAAAGCGGCAGCAATATTTACCCAGGCAAATACGGTTATATAATGACTTGGCGCAATCGATATACCCGGTAAAAAATCATTAAAACTCTGGCCGACCAATGCTAGAGATAAAGAGGCAAGAATGCTGCCCGCCAAAGCGCCTAAGCCAATTAATAACAAAGCTTCTAGGTAAACACCTTGAATTAAACGTGTCGCTGAAAACCCTAAAGCTTTCATCATTGCGCTTTCATTATTACGCTCACGAATAGTTTGGATCATGGTATTGCAAACAATCAGTAATAAAGTAGAGAATACCGCAATAACCACAAGGTTAATGACCATAGCCATATCAACAAACTGTTGTGCTTGTTCTTTAATAAAAACCTGTTCAGTCGTGGTACGGGTTGGATTGTTGGTATGTGAGAACAATAAATCGATAGCAACAATAACGTCATCTACGTTGACATTTTCAGTTATTTCAGTCGATAACCACCCCAAAGAATTATTAGCATAAGCACGGCCTTTATCAAAATAAGCATGTTGGAAAAACACTTTATTATCAGCAGATGAATACTGAGCTGTTTGGTAAATGGCAGAAACGGTAAACGACCAATTAAATGAACCACTTTTATTCATCCAAATAGAAGAGCTTAATGGCACGGTATCACCGATTTTCCAACCATATTTATCAGCAAGTCCCTGACCAATAACAATACCTGTGCGCGTTTTTTTCCATTGCGCTAGTTGCTCACTAGGGATTATATATTCATCAAATAAATTGAAATAATGATGGTGGTCAACCGCAGTTACGGGTAGTTGATTTTTTTCATTTTGAAAGTACCCACCAAACCAAGATGCATAACTCACTTGTTTTACGCCCGGTAATGCCGCAATCTTTTGTTGAGTGTTAATGGGGAGAGATTGTGTCATTGATATTTTATGACTGGTCATTAAACGGTATTGATTACTACTGCTTACATTAGCCGTAAGCGCCTGATCCACTCCAGACAAGGTCGTCAATAAGAAAAAAGCCACCATGACAGAAGTACAGGTTAACCAAAAACGTACTTTTTTACGAAAGCTGTTCCGCCAAACTAATATCAGTAGGTTCATCTGCTTTCCCTCATATGACAGTTATGCTCTTCGCCAATATAAGACTCTAAATTAATCACTCTACTTGCGTAGTCAGCTGCTTTTTTATCATGTGTAACCATAACAATGGTTTTACCAAAATCGCGATTAAGTTGGTCAAGTAATGCCAGAATTTCATTGGCTGTTTTTCGGTCTAAATTTCCCGTTGGCTCATCACATAATAATATATGTGGGTCACTGACAATAGCGCGTGCAATAGCAACTCGCTGCTCTTGCCCACCAGATAACTCTTTGGGGAAATGACTAGCACGCTCACTCATGCCAACGAGCTCTAGCGCATAACTAGCATGCTCTTGTCGTTGCTTTTTATTTAACGAGGTTAACGCGAGTGGCAGTTCAACATTACCCTGCGCGCTTAACACCGGTAATAAATGATGTGACTGAAAAACAAAGCCAATGTTTTCAGCGCGCCATTGGGTTAATGCCGATTGCTTTAAATGATCAATACGCTGTGTACCAATAATCACTTCACCTGATGTCGGTTGATCAAGGCCGCCCATTAAATGCAATAAGGTGCTTTTTCCTAAACCTGATGGTCCCATTAATGCGACAAACTCACCTGATTTAATCGTTAAGTTAAAATCGTGGTGAACGACTACCGTGTTTTTACCTTTCTGGTAACTTTTGTTAATATTTTTTAATGTAATGTTATAGCTATTTTTCATCATTTTTTCCTAAAATCTGCAGAGAGGCTTTCATTAAAGTGCGGCTATATCTACGTGGTTATTTGAGCTACTAGGGAAAACATCTAACGAGCGTTGATCGTTTTTCATAAAGCTAACCTTCACCCCCATATCAGGTAAAATCCGAGGATCTGCTGTTAACAATTTCACCCTGACTTTAATGCTCGCTTTTTGACGATCTGCGGTAGGTATAACAGCAACGACTTCACTGCTAATACTCCACTGCGGATATGCATCTAATCTAGCGAATACTTTTTGTCCAGGATAAACGCGATTGATATAGCTCTCACCTACTTCAACTTCAATTTCTAACGAGCTCATATCAACAATAGTGCCGACACCGGTACGAATAAAACCACCACCAGAAGATCCCGCTGAAATAAGCTCACCCACTTGGGCATTTTTACTGATCACGACACCATCAAATGGCGCGCGAATTTTATGCTGATTTAACTGATACTGCGCCAATTCAACTCGTTGCTTTGCGGAGTCAACCATGGCTTTTTTATGACGTATTTGGATGGCGAGTTGTGCATTTTTAAAGGCACTGTCTTCAAGTAATTGCTCACTGATCAGCTTTTTGCTGGCCAGCGTCTGATCACGCTTAAATCGCTGATTTTGCTGTTTGAAAAGTAAAGTGAACTCGTCAAAACCCGCTTGCTTTGCCGATAATTCCGTTAAAGCAAGTTGGTATGAAATCGATGCTTGCTTATCATCAAGTTCGGCGAGTATTTCTGATTTACTTACCGTTTGTCCTTCCTCAATATTTAAGCGGTTTAGCTTACCCGTTACACGAGAAGATACTGTGGCTATGCGCCTCGCAACCACATGGCCGCTCGCATCAAGTACGCTGTTATTTATGGGTTCTGCTGTATTTACATCATGGGTGGTAGGGAAATGTTGTTTAATATCGACGTTAACTGACTCATTTACTCGTTTGTTATCAGTTTCAAGGTGATTAATAATTTCAGCAGCACTTGTTGGAAAAAACAGTGTCTGACCGACAAAATATAAACTTGTGCTGAGTAACGTAACAATCAAGATACTAGTATAGTTACCTGATAGTCCCGCAGCTTTAGTTTGCGGAGATCTATCAATAGTCAGCTCAGAAAGTTCGAAAGGGGTTTTACGTGTTATCGGCATTTTATTCTCCTACAAAGTTTGTAAAAGAATAAAAAAAAGTGGCGTCAGACAACAGTGCCAAAAGTCATTGTTATCAGAAAAGCTATAAATAATAAAAGCGTAAATAGGATGAAAACGTTATTCATCTATCAATAATGAATGAATAACTTGAGGTTAACCGAGTGAGTTAACGTGTGGTGAATCTTGCCCAAGACAATAATAATTCGCGAAAGTCTTCTAGCCCACAACTTGCTGACTCTTGATCGTCAAAGTCTATATCATCAGCACTGAGTGCTTCAGGTAAAGCTTCAATACCATTTAAGCTCGCGTTAGCGGCAATCGAAACATCTTTTTCAATGATTCTAACCGTGTACTCACTGCCAACAATTTCCTGCTCTTGTGCACTTGCGTGCTCGGCTTTATCGATGAGCGTTAACAA
This sequence comes from Colwellia sp. BRX10-9, assembly GCF_014077405.1. NCBI lineage: Bacteria > Pseudomonadati > Pseudomonadota > Gammaproteobacteria > Alteromonadales > Colwelliaceae > Colwellia > Colwellia sp. BRX10-9. The sequence goes on from NZ_JACGVV010000021.1 coordinate 48,813, forward strand.
CGCGGTTAATTTTTGTGGATCGTTACCTACTTCAACTTCAAGCCAAGGGCCAAAAACTTCATGTTCAAAAGAGAACTTTGCTTTTGCATAGCGAGTAGTAGGGTCGTTTATAAATTCGTATTCCATGGGATAACTCGGAAATTTTTTGATATCTTTATTATAGAATATTTATCGCACAAGGGGGAGTTAACATTTACTCTTATCCCCCTCGATGAAACGATACGAGTGATAAACTATAATGGAATTTTTTTATCGGCAAAGGCTTTGGCGATAGAAAAACGCTTGCTTGACCGTTCGCCCAATTTAACCAGCATCAAATAACAAAACGGTACCAAAAACAAACTGGTAAAGGTTGAAAACAACAAACCTCCAATAATGGCAACCGCCATCGGGTAAGCTTGGCTATCACTTGATGCTAATGCTAACGGCACCATACCAATAATAGTTGTTGCAACTGTCATAAATATTGGCCGAATACGGCTAACACAAGCGTCGATAATCGGCGTCATTATATTCTCAGCGTCTACTTTTAACTTGTTGATTTGATCGATGAGGACAATACCGTTATTCACCACTATACCCATTAAAATCAACATACCGATCAGGCCTGTTTCACCCAACCCCATGCCTAAAATAGCAAAGGTCCAGTAAACACCAATAAAAGCTAAACCAATCGAAGACAAGATAGCGATTGGCATTAATAGTGATTCAAACAGCGCTGCCATAACAATAAAAATAAGCGCTAAAGCAAGCATCATGTTCATCATCATGTCTTTCGCTGCTTTTTCGTCTTGCGCAAATTGGCGTCCTAAGTTCCAATCATAACCCGAAGGAAAAACAATATTCTCCATCACTTCTTTAATTTTCATCGAGGCTTCAACACGGCTTAAGTCAGCTAAATTAATAGAAATTCCTAAGGTGGTTCTTCTGTTTGAGCGCGTAATTTGTTGCATTATCGGTTGCGTGTCAAAAACAACGAGTTGCTGTAAAGTAATAACTCTGCCGTTACTCTCATAAATAGGTAACTCTTTAATACGTTCGAGCGGCACAGCCTGTTCAGCGTGATAGACCAAGCGAATATCAACTTCACCTAGCTTAGCATCACGAAACGAACGCAAGTTAGTCCCACGCAGTGCACTCGAAATACGACTAGCGATATCTTGGGTGTTTAAACCTAAACGTGACACTTTTTCTCGGTCGATACGCAGTACTAACTCCATGTTTTTATCTTCGTTATCGATGCCAACTTCAGCAAAACCTTCAACATTACTCAACTGACTGATCACAGATTCGCTCAATTGTATTAAACGCTTGGTTGAGCTGCCGTTTAAAGTAAGTTTGACCAAATTTTCTTTTTGTTCTGACCAGTCAAATGATGGTTCTGCAATGGCCGTATCGGGGAAACCTTTTTTAATCTCTGCTTTTAAATCATAAAGTGTTTTTGAATAACCATCGTTAAGTTTTATGCGAGACATGGCAAAATCTGACCAAATCCGGCTATTGACTTGTGTAAACTCGAAGGCTTGTTGATTATCGTATAAGTACTGCTCCATCTCATCGACTAATTTACTGACATCAGCTAACTTTTGTTGCCCTTGGATATGATAGACAATATTGATTTCTTTGACAGTTTTACCCTTTTCGCCATTAATATTGACCATTTGCTTGGTTAACACACCACTAATGCAAAGTAATAAAATGAAAACCCCGGTTGTTTTAGGGTGAGTCAGTATTCTTGTTAAATTAGGACGATACCAGCGATCTAATTTTCCTTGGGTAACAACTGACGACAAGGCCTTTTTGTTAACACGACTAAGCATTAATGGAATGGCGGTTTTTGAAATAATTAATGATGCCAATAAAGGTAAACAAATCGCCACGGCTATTTGCTCAACTAAGATGGTAATAAAGTTTTTTTCACCCATCAGCAAAGGCATAAATACAATGGTGGTGGTGAGTGTGCCACTGATAATAGCAATACTGACATTATCAACACCATGAAAAATTTTGTCTATTGAGGTTAAGGCTTTATCTTGTTGTTGAAGGATACTCTCACAAATAACGACGGAGTTATCAATCAGTAAACCAACGGCAATAAAAAGCCCCGCCAGTGAGAGCATGTTTAAGGTGTAGCCCATAAAATACATGCCAGCTAAGGCAAAACTTAACGAAATAGGCACAGAAGCAACAACAATAAAAGTAATGTGGCTATTGCGCAAAAATATAAATAAAACAATAAAAGACAAGACAATACCTAAGGCGCCCGCCTTTAACAAATCACCTAATGATTCTTGAATTTCTTCACCGCTGTTATCTTTAATTCCAATGGTAATCGCTTTAAAGTCATCTTCTTGGCGAAGCACTTCAATTAAAGCAACAATGTTATTTGTCACCTCGACAACATTAGCATCAGACTCTTTAAAGACTTCTAAGCCAACTGACTTCTTTCTATCTGTTCTAATTTCGCTATTCTTAGGAGGAGCGGTTAAACTCACTGTCGCTACTTCACTTAACCGAACACCCACTTTAACTTGAAAGTTTTTAATGTCGTCTAAACTGTGATATTCACCGTCAGGAGAAACTCTGAACTTTCTACCTCCATTGAGAATAGAGCCTGACTTCACTAAAAAATTACTGTCACGTAGATCTTGCAATAACTTTGCTTGATCAACACGATTCATCGCGAGCTTAATACTGTCCAAATGAATTTCTATATGGGGTTGAACAACGCCACGCATTTCAACTTTACCGACACCTTGAAGCCTTTCTAGCGGGTTTTTCAGTTTTTTATCGATAAAGTCATAAGCGGTGGAGAGATCTTTATTACCCGATAACACCAAGCTCATGATGGGTAGATCTTCAGTAGAGAACTTTTGTACCATTACGTTTTGCACGTCTTCAGGTAAAAGATGGCGCACCATATCGACTTTTTCTCGTACCTCTAATATTTTACTATCGAGATCACTACTAAGATCCATCATTACCTGAATAGAAGCACCGTTGGCCCGACTTCTTGACTGCATTTCAGTAATACCGCCTAAAGTCGAAACGGCTTCTTCTATCGGCCGGGTAATTAAGCGTTCAACTTCTTCAGGTGTGGCGCCGTTATACGGCACATTAATAAAAGCCATCGGAATATTCAGTGATGGCCAGCTTTCTTGTGGCAATAATTTACTGGCGACAAGCCCAGTAACAAAAAGCGACAACATCAACATAGCCGTGGTAACAGGCCGCCTTATCGCTAAAGCGGTTAACCAAACAGTTACTGGTAAGTCAAAAATGCTTTGCTTAGCTGTTTTCTTTTTAGACGTTGAATTTGTCATCTTACGCCTCGGCTACATTATTAGACGATGCGCTATTAGCTTGCTGGCTTTCAAAACCATCATTGTCAAGTTCATCGCTTTCGACAATATAGGTTTTTCGGTCAAACAAGCTATACAAAACAGGAATTAAAAGTAACGTTAGCATTGTTGCAACCAGTAAGCCGCTCATTACCGTAATGGCAAGAGGTGCTCTTAATTCAGAGCCTTCTCCACTGCTAAATGCCAACGGCGCTAAACCTAAAATAGTGGTTAAAGATGTCATAATAATCGGGCGAAAACGTGAACGACTCGCTTCCATAATAGCAGCAAGTTTATCAACACCTTGATGACGTAACTGATTAATTCTATCGACTAAAACAATGGCATTATTCACCACAATACCCGTTAGCATAATAATACCTATGAGTACGATAACGCTGATATTGGTCCCAGTAACATATAAGCCTAATACCGAACCTAACACGGCTAATGGAATAGAGAATAAAATAATAAATGGATTTAATAACGACTCAAATTGTGAAGCCATCACTAAATAAACAAGGAATACCGCTAACGCTAACGCCATCATTAAGGAAGAAAAAGAGCTTTCCATTTCTTCATTTTGCCCTGCGACTCGTGCTTTAATATTAAAAGGTAAATAGAGTTCTTTCACTAGATTTTCGGCTTTGGCGGCCGCTGCAGATAAGTCGCCATAAGCCAGTGATGCCGAAATAATAGCAACACGACTTTGGTCAATACGGTTGATTTCATTAGGGCCAATACTTTCGGTAATATCGGCAACGGCGGCTAGTGGTAATGATTTGGCCTGCTGCGAGTTAACCGTTAATTGACGAATAGCTTGTGCTGAATTTCTCGCGTTTTCATCGGCGCGCACTAGGATATCAACTTGTCGGTCTTGTAAGTTGTATTTACTCGCCACCGAGCCAGCAATTTTAGTGACTAACTGATCGGCTATATCAGACGCTTTTAACCCTAAACTTGCTAAGCGCTCATTATCAAAGCTGATTTTTAACTCAGGTTGACCGGCGCGTAAACTATTGTTTAGGTCAATAAACTGATTATCCATCGACATTGTTTGCATTAATTGGTCGCTGTATTTTTTCAAAGCCACCAGATCGTATCCTGACAAAATAATTTGCAAAGGACGCTCTGTTGTAAACATTTCTGTTTGCGCTATTTCAGCGGTGACATCAGCCATTTGAGCAACTTTCGCGCGAACCACAGCTTTAACTGATTCAAGATCATCACTGCTGTAAAGTGCCACTAACAGTTGTCCCCAGTTTTCACCGCCTTTACTGGCTGAGCTCATCATTAAGCTACCGCTACCTGCTAACGAATAGCTGTGCTTGACTCGTTTATCTTCGGCAATAGTCGCAGCAAGGTCTTTTAGCCGTTGATCAGTAACATCTATGGGCGTTCCTTGTGGCAAGGTTAACTCGATAGTAAATTCCGACTTTGCCACTTCAGGAACAAGTTCAACCGCAATTTTTGGTAATAAACTGCTGACCGCCAGCGCAAACACTAAACTAAGTGCCACTAAAATAGCTCTATTTTGCAAGGCGACTTTTAATAACCGACTGTAGGCTGACGCTAGTTTTTCAAAATAATAACTAAAAGCTTTATGTGCCGGTTTAAAAATAAAGCTGACGACCTTAGTGATTAAATTAGTAATCAATAACAAGGTTTTGGTTAATAATAAAGGTAAGTAATTAAAAACCAATAAAAGCGGAAAGGCCAAAATGTGCACGACGATATTAACGACTTTCTTTCTTCTAGTTAGCGGCACTTTATCGGTTTGTTTTTCTAATGAGTCATCATTATTATCATTTGTAGGCATTTCTTTATTTTGGCTAAATTGACGTGATGCCAGCATAGGAATTAAGGTTAGCGCCACGATTAAAGAAGCGAGTAACGCAAAAGTCACCGTCATCGCTTGGTCACTGAATAATTGCCCGGCAAAACCGGTCACAAAAGCTAAAGGAAAAAACACCGCTAAAGTGGTCAGTGTAGAAGCAATAACAGCGCCCGAGACTTCATCGGTACCCTTTATTGCCGCTTCAATAATACTGGCGCCTTTTTCGCGATAGCGCGCAATATTTTCTAGCACGACAATCGCATTATCAACTAATAAGCCAACCGCTAAGGCAATGCCCCCTAACGACATAATATTAAGACTAATGTCATTAGCAAACATTAAATTAAAGGTCGCGATAATTGAAATAGGTATCGCTAGTGAAATAATAATCGTATTGAAAAAGTTACCCAAGAATAAATATAAAATCAACATGGCAAGTAATCCGCCAATAATAGCCGCACTTTTCACTTCGTCTACCGCATTGACAATAAATTCAGATTGGTCATAAATAACCGTAAAAGTCAGTGCTTCGGGTAAAGTTTCTTCAAGCTCGGCTAATTTTTTATTTACCGCTTTTGCTACGGTTACCGTATTAGCATCGCCTTCTTTATAAATGGCCAGTTCTATCGCTTCATTATTATTGATACGAGTAATATCGGTGCGTTCTTTTTCGCCATCAATAACTTGTGCTATGTCTTTAAGATAAATAGTTTTGCCATCGGCTTGCTTAACAATCATATTGCCAAGTTGCTCGAGTGAGACGAATTGGTTCACTGTTCGAACTAAATACTCTTGCTGACCATCGTAAACACGACCTGCCGACATATTAATATTTTCACTTTGGATACGTGCAACAATACTTTGTGCTGTTATACCTCGGCGCGCAGCTTTTTCTTGATCAAATACAACCTGTATTTCTTGCTGTAAACCGCCACCAAGCTGCACAGCGGCAACACCTGAAATAGTTTCCAGCTGTCGTTTTATTTCTTGCTCAGCAAAAGTACGTATCTTTTTTAATGCCCGAGGATGCTTATTTTCAGTGGACAGCCCTAAACGTATAATGGGGTCTAGTGCGGGGTTAAAACGTAAAATAATGGGTTTATTAACATCTTTTGGCAAGGCAATTATGTCAAGCTTTTCACGGACATTCTGCGTCGCAAAGTTCATCGCCACGCCCCATTCAAACTCAATAACAACATCGGACTGTCCAGCTTTTGAGATAGAATGAACCTTGCGTATCCCTTTAACAACACCAACTGACTCTTCAATGGGTTTACTGATCAATTGTTCTATTTCAGCAGGTGCGGCGCCGGCGTTATCGGTTCTTACGGTTAACGTTGGATAAGAAAGATCGGGCAACAAGGCAACAGAGAGTCGAGAAAAACCCACCATGCCAAATAACATCACAGCGAGGGTAAACATCGCTACTGTTACCGGGCGTTTAACCACAGTACTAACAATACTCATGAATAATAATTCCTTTAGATTTAATGATTAGGTAAAAGCTAGTTCACAACTTATTAGTCTTGTGTTGCTTGATTATCAGCATTTTCCTTAACGGCGTTATTATCAGTAGTTAGTTCAACGTTCTTCTTTTGGGTTTCTTCTTCACCTATTATTTTTACAGCACTATCAATTTTCAAACCTTGCTGACCGACAATCACTACCGGTTCAAGGGCATTTAGTGGCGTTAATATTTCAACAAAGCCATCTTGTTCAAAACCGGTAACCACTGTAACTTTCTTAGCTTTATTATCTTGAATAACGAATAAGCTGGTTTCAGTGTCGGTAACAAGCAAGGCATTTTGTGGCACAATTTGCGCGTTATCATGAACATCAAGTGTTAGTGACACTTTGGCAAACATCCCTGGTTTTAAGACATGGTTATCATTATTAACTTTTAAGGTCACTTTAAAAGTCCCCGACTCGGTATCAATGATTGGTGAGATTAAGCCAACCGTTGCAGGAACTTCTTTTGCATTTGCCGGAAAGTTTAAATACGCTTGTTGACCAACATGAACATTATTCATTTCAGATTCGGGTAAATAAACAACCCCTTGTAAGGTATCGAGCGCAACAATGGTAAACATTTCACCACCAACATTAGCGGTCATATTGCCTTCTTTCACCATTCTTGAAGCAATAACACCTGATATTGGCGCTCTTACCTTTGAATCACGTACTTGTATCGCCGCCACTTTTTGTTGGTTTTTTCTTGTTTTCACTAAAAACTCAAGCTTCTCTAGATCTTTAACCGATATCAGTTGTTCACCATCTATTGGTCTACTGCGGTTAAATTCGGCAACCGCAGAATCGACATCTATAGTGGTACGTTCAAGTTCTAATAAATAATTTTCAGAATCAATTTCAGCTAAAATTTGTCCTTTGGTAACCGACATTCCCTCTTCAACTAATATCTTGTTAATCATGCCTGTGACTTTATTGGTGACTTTGCTTTCAGCTTTTGCTTCAAGCACAGCAGTTGTTCGATAAGTATTAGTGATAGTTCTATTGTCAACAAGAGTAGTTTCTACGGGCACCTGATAAACTTTCTTTTCTTTGTCTGCTACTTTTTCTTCATTACAAGCGCTTAACACTGTGACTAAGAATAGTGATAATAATAATGAAGTTGCTAGTGAATTGAGGTGCATAACGGTCCGTTGTTTTATAATTATAATTAATGTCATTTTATCCGGATCGGCAAGTAAGATACAAATAGCTTTTGAGGGTTATTAAACATTCAATTGTAACGAGTTATGATTACTAGCAAGTATAAGAATTTTATCCGTAAAAAATATTTTGAATTATTTATTAAGTCGCCACAGAAACGCTATCTATCGAACGAACATTTTTTTTCAGTATCGACATTAAACACCTACCACTAAAATAATTAAAATAATTAAAATAGTTTTAATCACCGCACACTATGGTTTACGATTAATATATAAAGTTTTTATTACTAACAAGGTTGTTGAATGTCTTTTATAAAACTGTATTTTTTAGCGATTTTTACTGCTGTTATCTTCGTATCGCCCGTTATTGCTAATGACAAAGACGAGTCCCCTGTTCGCGGGCTAACTGGCTTTGAGAACATCAACGAAAGTCAGCCTTTATGGGAGTTTGGACTTGGTGGTGGCGCTATAGAAGTCGCTAATTACCCGGCATCAAGCGAGCGAAATTTTATTGCATTAGCCGCGCCCTATGTCGTTTATCGGGGCGATGTATTTCGGGTTGGGGGTGGTGATGGCATGCGTGCAGTTGTTGTTGAAACAAGTGATTTTGAATTAGACCTCTCCTTTGGCGGTGCATTCTCTGCCGACAGTGATGACAATACATCTCGAGCTGGTATGCCTGAATTAGACTTCTTATTTGAAATAGGGCCACAATTAATTTATCGCATTAAAGACTATAAATTTTCACAAGGTGGAGATGCAAGACTCAAAGCTCGCTTGCAAGCAAGAGCGGTATTTTCTACTGATTTTGATCGCATCGACGATCGTGGTTTTGTTATAGAGCCAACCATTTCATACCAACAGCGTGGTGCAATTTTTAAAGAAGTAGGCTTAAATATCGCTTTTAGCTTAACTTTTGCGACTGAAAAATTACAAGATTACTTTTATCAGGTTGATCGCAAATTCGCCAATAGCAATCGCCAACAATATAATGCCAAAGGAGGCTATTTGGGCGCCGAACTTTCTATGGGTCTGTCATTACCCATACGAAAAAATATCCGCGCATTTATCACTGGCTCAGCACAATTTCATCAAGGTGCAGCCAACCAGAATAGTCCTCTTTATGAAGAAGACATTACTTACAGCGTCGGTATTGGCTTTGTTTGGCGCTTATACGAAAGTGACAAAAAAGCGAGTTGGTAACAAACCTTTCAATGACACTAAAACAAATAGCTACTATTGATTAAATTGACTTATAAAAAAGTTAACACTGCTCTAAACTGTAGATAATCAATTACAAAAGGAAAAAAACGATGTTCTCAATTAAAAAATTGTTCTCTTTAATGCTTAGCTTAACCTTGGTTGCTTGTGCTTCAATGGGAGATGGTAGTAAAGCAGAACAACAGCAAGAAATTATAACGATGAAAGATACGGTGCTTAACCAACTTTTTGCTAATAAACCAGATACCCGTAGCCAAATTAATTCAGCGGCAGGTTATGCTGTCTTTTCGAATGCTAATATCAATTTAATATTTATGGCAGCTGGTACAGGCTATGGTGTTGTTAAAAGTAATAATTCAGCTAAATATACTTATATGAATATGGCTGAAGGTGGTATAGGCCTTGGTCTTGGTGTTAAAGATTACCGTATTGTTATGGTATTTCATACGGCACAAGCAATGAATGATTTTGTTAATCAAGGTTGGAGCTTTGGTGGTAATGTTGATGCCGCTGCAAAAGCGGGTGATAAAGGCGGTTCAGTTGAAGGAGAAATGTATTACGGTGATGTAACTGTCTACACTTTTACTGAAAGTGGCTTAGCCCTGCAGGCAACAATAAAAGGCACTAAGTTTTGGCAGGACAGTAAGCTTAATTAACAGCCCAACTCAGTAGTCATTATCCTTAGTTAAATATGTTATTGATGTAAAGTGCACAATATGTAAATAAACCTTGTGCGCTTTAAGGGAAAATCAACATAAATTAACTTCGGTTGATGGACAACCTTAACTCTGGCTAAATTCCACTTAATTATAAAAACCATCAAGAAGATGAACTTACCTTTTTATCTATGGTCTATTTAGCCGAGTAATAAGTCGTTAACTTGAATGTTTAATAATAAGTGCTTTTATTAAAATCAATAACGTAAACAGGTATATAAAAACGGTATTTACAAGGAGGTTTACAATACAAGGTTATAAGTTTGCTATTTTTTTCTCTATTATTTTCCATATTTTTGTTGTTTTACTGTTAAGTAATACGAAAGACAAACCGATCGATAATTTCACCAAAACACCAAAAATAGTACCTATTAATAGTTTTATCTATTATAAACCGATTGAAAATAAACAAGAAAAAGTCATTTCCGTTGATAGTGAACAGAAAAAAGTAGCACAAAAAAAATTAGCCATTAAAGACGTTGCACAGCAAAAGATAGAAATTAAACCATCAAGTCCTTTAATAAAAGCGATAACTGCTCCGCTAAAAAAACAACAGCCTGAAGAGGTAAAACACCACACAACTTCCCAAAATTTATCTCGCCTTAAAGATAAAATTAATCAGCAAATAATCGACCAAGCCATGCAAAACTTCGCTAAACCTAATACAGGCTCGTTAATGCATGGTACACCGAGTTATGTTCCGCACTCTTTTGTTGAAGATACACAAAAGAAGAAGATTGGCTCAACAGCTAGTCAGGTGGGGAATGGCTTTAGTGTCAAAAAAGGTGATAACGGTACTTGTACGTTAACTGAAGATTTATCAGTTATTGGCCTTCAAGGCAAAACGACATCACAATTTAACTGTGGTTTATCAAAAGATGAGAAAAACTTTAAAAGGCATATGAAAAATGTCCTTAAAAAGTTAGGCCATTAATAAAAGATTAACCAACCGTAGCAGCTAAAAAGCATCGATAAATGACCATGCCCAATCTATACTTAGGTTATAATATGAGCAGTTGTGCTGTATATCGCAAAGTAAACCTTTCGACTGAGAGTGAAATTCACCTCACTTTTACAATATTATCAACGCACAACAATACCAACATAACTACTACAACTAGACTTTCTATTAGTTATCACTGCGGTGAATAGTACTTATTTAATCAAATGATTCGTAGTAGCTCAAAAATCAGGTAAACTATAAGCAAAATTTTTCCTTGCTAATGATGATAATGTTATTAGCCCATTAGAACTAGAGAGAGTTTTAAATGAGTCTATATTTAGAGTACATTAAAGAAATTGAAAATCGTAAGAATGAGCTAGGATTAGCTCCTCTACCCATTGATTCTGCTGATCTATTATCAGAAATCATTGCTCAAATTAAAGATTCTGCAAATGAGCATCGCGAAGATTCACTTAACTTTTTCATTTATAACACTTTACCAGGCACAACCAGTGCTGCAGGTGTAAAAGCTGAATTTTTAAAAGAAATTATTCTAGCTCAGTCAGTTGTCGCAGAAATTACCCCAACGTTCGCTTTTGAATTGTTATCTCATATGAAAGGCGGCCCTTCAATTGAAGTACTTCTTGATTTAGCATTATCTGATGACGCAGCAGTAGCAAAACCAGCAGCAGAAGTTTTAAAAACTCAAGTATTTTTATATGACGCTGATACAGCACGTCTTGAAGCTGCATTTAAAGCAGGCAACGCACTGGCGAAAGATATTTTAGAAAGCTACGCTCAAGCTGAATTCTTCACTAAGTTACCTGAAGTTGAAGCAAAAGTTGAAATAGTCACTTATATTGCCGGTGAAGGTGATATCTCAACTGATTTATTATCTCCAGGTCATCAAGCACACTCACGTGCTGACCGTGAATTACATGGCCAATGCATGAGCACTCCAGAAGCTCAAGCAGAAATTAAAGCTTTACAAGTTAAGTACCCTAAAGCGAAAGTCATGCTTATCGCTGAAAAAGGCACTATGGGTGTTGGTTCATCTCGTATGTCGGGTGTTAACAACGTTGCACTATTGGCAGGTAAACAAGCAAGTCCATACGTACCGTTTATTAACATTGCGCCTATAGTTGCGGGTACTAATGGTATTTCTCCAATCTTCTTAACAACTGTTGATGTAACTGGCGGCATTGGTCTTGACCTTAAAAACTGGGTTAAGAAAGTCGATGCAAGTGGCAACGCCGTTGTTGATGCAAATGGTGATGCAGTTTTAGAGGAAGCTTATTCTGTAGCGACTGGTACCGTATTAACTATCGATACCAAAGCGAAAAAATTATACAACGGTGACAAAGAGCTTGCGGATATATCTTCAGCCTTTACACCACAGAAAGTTGAATTCATGAAAGCTGGCGGTTCTTACGCGGTAACATTTGGTAAGAAATTACAAACGTTCGCAGCTGAAACACTTGGCGTAGCAACACCACCTGTATATGCCTCTTCAAAAGAAATTTCTCATGAAGGTCAAGGTTTAACTGCCGTTGAAAAAATCTTTAATAACAACGCAGTTGGTGTAACATCGAACACACCATTACATGCAGGCTCAGATGTTCGCGTTAAAGTTAACATTGTTGGCTCTCAAGACACAACAGGTCCTATGACATGTCAAGAGCTTGAAGCGATGGCAGCATCTACTATTTCTCCACTAGTAGACGGTGCATACCAATCAGGTTGTCATACAGCGTCAGTTTGGGATAGCAAAGCTAAAGCTAACATTCCTAAATTAATGGCATTCATGAACAAGTTCGGTCTTATTACTGCACGTGACCCGAAAGGCGTTTACCATGCAATGACTGATGTTATTCATAAAGTATTAAATGATATTACCGTAGACGATCGCGCAATCATCATTGGTGGTGACTCGCATACTCGTATGTCTAAAGGTGTAGCCTTTGGTGCTGACTCGGGTACAGTAGCAATCGCACTTGCCACAGGTGAATCGGCTATGCCAATCCCTGAGTCTGTAAAAGTTACTTTTAAAGGCAAGATGCAAGGCCACATGGATTTCCGTGATGTAGTTCATTCTACTCAAGCGCAAATGCTTAAGCAATTTGATGGCGAAAATGTCTTCCAAGGTCGTATCATTGAAGTGCATATCGGTACATTATTAGCTGACCAAGCATTTACCTTTACTGATTGGTCTGCAGAAATGAAGGCAAAAGCCTCAATCTGTATTTCTGAAGATGAAACATTAATTCAATCACTTGAGCTTGCTAAGAGCCGTATCCAGATAATGATCAACAAGGGTATGGAAAACGAAGCGAAAACACTTAACGGTTTAATCGCCTTAGCTGACCAACGTATCGAAGGAATAAAATCAGGCACTACGCCAGCATTAGCACCAGATGAAAATGCTAAATACTACGCGGAAGTAGTAATTGATTTAGATATTATCGACCAGCCAATGATTGCTGATCCAGATGTAAACAACGACGATGCTTCTAAACGTTACACTCATGATGTTATTCGCCCTGTTTCATACTACGCTGATAAATCAGTTGACCTAGGTTTTGTTGGTTCTTGTATGGTTCACAAAGGTGATATGCAAATTATCGCTCAAATGTTCCGTAATATGGAAGCACAAGGTAACAAGATAGAATTTAAAGCTCCATTAGTTGTTGCACCACCAACTTACAATATTGTTGATGAGCTTAAAGCTGAAGGCGATTGGGAAATTTTACAAAAATATTCAGGCTTCGAATTTGACGATGCTGTACCTAAAAATGCTGCACGTACTAAGTACGAAAACATCATGTACCTTGAACGCCCAGGCTGTAACTTATGTATGGGTAACCAAGAGAAAGCTGAACCTGGTGACACGGTTATTGCAACATCAACACGTTTATTCCAAGGTCGTGTTGTAGCAGATACTGCTGAGAAAAAAGGCGAATCGTTACTTGGCTCTACACCGTTAGTTGTACTTTCAACGATGCTTGGTCGTTTCCCAACAATCGAAGAGTACAAGTCAGCAGTAGAGGGTATCGACTTAACTCGATTTGCTCCTCCTACGCATGAGATGACGACTAAGTATACTGCTCAAGCAGTACCTATTACAGTAATGTAATCACCGATATAGAGTCCTTAATAAGGGACTCTATTTTAAGCGATACATTAAAATAGACTTAGAAATATAAGGGGTATTTATTTTGGTTTAGTGAGGTAAAACTTACTATCAACTAAAATAAGTAATCCTTTTTTATTTTAATCTTCTAGTTATTAAAAATGGCACAGCCATGCAAGGACTATCCTCACTTAACTGGGTCTGTAATTAAGTGAGCACGTGAGAGAAGTTTACATTGAACAGAAATGCTTCTACTGACTAGCGCATTCAATATTAGCAGATAACGAAGGCATAATTAAATTTGGAAACGATTTTCTGTCATCAAACTTTTCAATACCTTTTAACACTTCAATGGTAAAACCATAAGTGCCACAAATCTCGTAAGACTGTCTCATCATAAAAGTAGCCAGCTTATCAAAATGAGTATCAGACTTAGGGTTAACCACTAAGTGATATTTATTGTCAGAGAGTTTTGTTTGTTCAAACTGAATATTGTGATCAAAATCCCATTGTGAAGCTCCGTTTTCAGAAACAATGTTGGTACAAGCAGATAGAGCAAAACAAGTAATAGCTAAAGTAAATAAACGCATCATAAGTCCTTTTCAAATAATAATTTATAGTATAAAGCAGCTGTACTCTACCATCGACAACCAAAAATGTACTAATGCTGAGACAACATAGCTGCCAAGGTATGGCGATGGCGCTGAGACAGTTCACGGTTCCTAAACATAAAAACCAGCAAAAATGCTGGCTTTTATATGAAGTTAGTCAAGCATTTACAAGTGCTTTTCTAAGAATTCACCCACCACCTTAAATGCTTCTATGCGATTTTCATTTTCATCGAGATAATGTGTACCATTAGCAAACTCAACAAAATCGATATCTAAATCAGCGTCTTTAGCCGCATCATAAAAATCGTCAGATTGGCTAAACCTTACCTGAGTATCATGTTTACCATGAATCAATAATATCGGTGCTTTGATCTGTTTAAGATAGTTAATTGCAGAAGTCGCTTTAAGACTGGCAATAATTTTATCGTCCGTTGGGTTACCAATGGTTTTATCAATAAAAGGTCGTTTAGATTCGTATCTGTATTCATCTTTTGCTAACTCAAGTAAGTCACCAATCCCAGCGATACTGGCAATACATTTAAATTGCTTGGGCCTTTGAAATGCAGCCGTTAATGCCACATAACCGCCGTAGCTAGCGCCAACAATACAGCTATTATTAGTATCAACCAGTTCGGTCTCAGCTAACCAGTCTATCGCCTCATAAATATCATCTTGCATACGTTTTCCCCACTGTTGGTAACCAGCGGTTTGATAAGCGTTACTAAAGCCAGTGGAACCACGAAAGTTAACTTGCAGTACTGCATAACCTTTACTGGCAAAGTATTGCACAAACGGACTAAAGTATTGGTAATCTCTTGATTGTGGACCGCCATGAGGGTGAATAATCAAGGGTGGTTTTTTATTATTACTCATTGGCGTTGTTGGCAACGTTAAATACCCGTGCAATGACATGCCATCAGATGCTTCAAATTGAAACGGTTGAACACTAGCCAGCGACTTGCCTTCTAAATAGGGGTATTGACTGATCCAAAAACCACCTGATTTTTTAGCTAAATCTAACCAAAAAAACTTAGGGGGTGAATTATCTCGCTGAGCAGCTACTAAAATTTTCTTTTTATCTTTGCTCATACTATAAATACTGGCTTGGTATTGCTTGAAACTATTTTTTACAATGTTATAGATTTCAGTGTCAGCATCAGTAAAAAAATGATTCTTACGGTAGTGCTCGAAATAAATAGCACCAATAACTTCATTTCTATCCGCATTAAAAATAGCACCTTCTACATCATAGTTATCATTAGCATATAATAGCTTATCGTAGGCTCCCGACTTAATATCATATTGCCAAAGTGCGTCTCTGTGTAACTTGTGATCAGAGATAACAATCGCCTTATCATCACTAACTAAAATAGGAGAAAAAGTTTCACCTTCGAACGCCTTTTTAGAGTGTAATAACTTCCACTCATCATTATTGTCTTTTCTGTACCATATATTCGTAATAGTACTGTCATAATCGTCAGACCCTACACCCAATACGACATCACCCGCTTTATTGGCAACCCAACTATAAACGTCATATTTATTAACGAATAACTTTTCAAATTTATTTTCATAAATATTAACTTTATAGACAGATTGTCCTTTATCTTTAGGAGAGTACATCTGCAATAATACAAATTCTTTTTCTGCTTTTAATAACGAAACAACTTGTTGAGAGCTGTTTAAATCATACATAGCGATTTCTGCACCCGTTAAACTGCGAAGGTTTGCTGCACGATTTAATTCAACCAACTTACTGCCGTCAATGTTAACCGAAAATAATCGATTAACTCGAAATCTATCACCCCATTGCTTTTTAGAGTAACTCGACGATACCAACAAACGTTCATTATTTGCCCACATAACCGAGTCTATTCTGTCTTTAGACTTTTTAAGGCTAACAAGTTTTATAATGCTATTTGAGCCAAAGTCACTCATCACAACCGACGGACCATCTTCACTGTTAAATATTCCAGCAATATGTTTACCATCTGGTGATACGGTAGGTTCTTGAATTATAGGTAAGTGACCAAACTCCTTGTAGGTTAACGTTTGTTTTTCTGCATGACTTAAGAAGGTCACGCTGAGCAATAGAATAGTGATTATTATTTTTTTCATTACTGCATCCTAGCGACTTGTTGATTAGCGGTAGTTGTCATTATCGATGATACGATAAAAATCATTTACCTATATCTTTACAAATTATTTACAAAATTGCCAGTAAACTTGCCATATTTATAATTCAGGTCGATCCAAACTAATAACGACGTGGGTCATTGAAAAAAAGATGACTGATAATAATGATCAAAAAAGGAAAGTAATAAGGTATATCGCTGAATTTCACTAAATAGCGTTGGTGAATTGGGGCTTAGGTACTTAGTTCAGTAAAGATTAAGCGCTAACTAAAACAATAGCCCATAAAAAATGCCATTCACTATCAATAGTGAATGGCATTTCAGCATAAATGCAAGTTTATCGTTTATTTAAAAACAATGATTATTTCTTTTTCTTTACCGCTTTTGCATTAGGTAAATCAGTAATTGAACCTTCAAAAATCTCAGCCGCTAAGCCAATAGATTCATTTAATGTTGGATGAGCATGAATGGTTAAGCCTATGTCTTCTGCATCAGCACCCATTTCAACAGCTAAACAAATTTCGCCCAACATTTCGCCTGCGTTGATACCAACAATGGCACCACCAAGAATACGGCCCGTTTCTTTTTCAAAGATTAACTTAGTTTTACCTTCAGTACGGCCAGAAGCGATAGCACGACCAGAAGCCGCCCAAGGGAAGTTAGCGACTTCAATGTTTAAACCTTGCTCTTTAGCTTCAGTCTCTGTTACGCCAGTCCAAGCCATTTCAGGATCAGTGTAAGCAACAGAAGGGATACAACGTGGTTCAAAGGTATGTTTCTTACCTGAGATAACTTCTGCTGCACAATGCGCTTCATGAACCGCTTTATGTGCAAGCATAGGTTGACCAACAACATCACCAATAGCAAAAATATGTGGAACGTTAGTACGTAGTTCATTCGTTACATTGATAAAACCACGTTCATCAACGTTAACACCTGCTTTGTCAGCAGCAACTAAATGACCATTTGGCTTACGGCCAACAGCCACTAAAATTTTGTCGTAACGTACCGGTTCTGCTGGTGCTTTTTTACCTTCAAAAGTCACATACAAACCGTCAACTTTAGCTTCAACTGCAACCACTTTAGTAGATAACATAATGTTGAAGTTTTTCTTGTTGAAATTAGTATAAATTTTAACAATGTCTTTATCTGCAGCTGGTACTAATTGATCAGCAAATTCAACCACTGAAACATTAGCGCCTAAAGCTCTGTATACCGTACCCATTTCTAGACCGATAATACCACCACCCAATACTAACATTTCATCAGGAATGTCATGAAGTTCTAAAGCGCCTGTTGAATCAATAACGCGTGGGTCATCATTTGGAATAAAAGGTAAATCGATAACAGAAGAACCAGCGGCGATAATAGCATTATCAAAAGTAACCGTCGTTTTCTCGCCGTCATTGCCTTCAACTTCAATGGTTTTATCTGAAGTGAACTTGCCGTAACCATAAACTGTAGTCACTTTACGCGCTTTAGACATTCCACCTAAGCCGCCAGTAAGTTGAGAGACTACGCTATCTTTCCAGTCACGAATTTTATCTAAATTAATTTCAGGCTTACCAAAAGTAACCCCGTGTGAAGCCATTGCAGCTGCATCATCAATAACTTTAGCAACATGAAGTAATGCTTTTGATGGGATACAACCCACATTCAAACAAACACCACCTAATGTTTTTCGGCTTTCAATTAAGACTACATCTAAACCTAAATCTGCAGCACGGAATGCCGCTGAATAACCACCAGGGCCTGAACCTAATACTACTACTTGAGTTTTAATTTCGTTACTCATGTTTACCTCAATTAACTTGTTGTTTTGTCATTTATCGCTTTGCCAATATGGAAAGCCACAAATATAATATTATTTATACTTTACTGGGCGGAATTTTACTTAAACTCCTACCAAAGTACCATCTTTAATCGCACCTTCTTTGACCAAAGTAGTAAAAAGTGAGAGGCACTTCTGCCTGCTCACTTTTATCTTAGCGTCAAAGACTCTATCAATTATAAGATCAATTGACGAATATCAGACATTACACTGGCTAAGTGTACCGTAAAGCGCGCGGCTAAGGCACCGTCAATAACACGATGGTCGTACGACATTGATAATGGCAACATAAGTTTAGGCTCAAAATCCTTACCATTCCACTTAGGTTTTATTTCTGATTTTGAAACACCTAAAATTGCCACTTCTGGAGCATTAACAATCGGCGTGAATGCTGTACCACCAATACCACCAAGACTAGAAATAGTAAAACATCCACCTTGCATATCGGTCGCTTTCAATTTGCCATCTCGTGCTTTCATGCTAATTTCTAGAAGTTCGCGAGAGAGTTGATGAATACCTTTTTGGTCGACATCACGTACTACCGGGACAACTAAACCATTAGGCGTATCAACAGCAACACCGATGTGAATGTATTTTTTGAGAATTAAGCTTTCTCCGTCTTCACTCAAACTTGAGTTAAACGCAGGGAATTCACGTAAAGCATCAGCAACCGCTTTTAAAATAAAGACTAATGGCGTGATCTTAAAGCCTAGCTTTTTCTTTTCACAAATAACATTTTGTTCTTTACGAAACGCTTCAACATTAGTGATATCAGCTTCATCAAATTGAGTAACATGTGGAATAGTTACCCAATTACGATGAAGAAATGGACCTGATATTTTTTGAATACGCGTAAGTGCTTTCGTTTCAATTTCGCCAAATTTCGAGAAATCGATAGCCTTAGCACTGACGACCTGTAATCCACCCTCACCCGCAGCAACAGAGCTACCCGCGTTAGCTTTAGGTCGAGACAGTTCGTATTTCACGTAAGACTGTACGTCTTCTTTTAAAATACGACTTTTTCTGCCCGTTCCTTTAACTAAGGTTAAATCAACACCATATTCACGTGCAATACGGCGAATCGATGGCGAAGTATAGATACTGCCCGATGAAGCCACTTTACCCGCTTGTGGGTGATGCGGAACAGGAGCAGCCTTTTGTGGTGCGGGTTTAGCTTTCGGTGCTTCAGCAACTTCTTCAGCAACAGGAGCAGGAGCAGCGACTTCAACTGGTGAGCCACTTGATGTTTCAAGCTTAATAACAATAGCGCCCTGCTTTACTTTGCCACCAACGCTAACCAATACTTCTTTAACGGTACCCGCATGTGACGAAGGCACGTCCATTGTCGCTTTATCTGTTTCTAAGGTGATTAAACCATCTTCAACTTCAATAACATCACCAACACTCACTAAAACGTCGATAATTTCAACTTCACCGTCTTCACCAATATCAGGAACTGCAATATCAATAATTTCACTTTGTGCTGATACCGCCGCTTTAGCAGGAGCCTCAGCAGGTGCAGGAGTTGACTCAACTTCTGCAACCGTTTCTTCTACAGCTTCTGCTGGCGCTTCGTCTGTAGTTTCAGCCGTTTCAGGTGCTGCTTGCGATGATGTCATTTCAGCAATCACATCACCTTCTTTAATTTTATCGCCAACACTGACCAATAATGCGGATAACTTTCCAGCAAATGGTGCCGGGATATCCATTGATGCTTTATCAGTTTCAACGGTAACAATTCCTTCGTCTGCTTCGATTGAATCGCCAACAGCAAAACAAATTTCAATAATTTCTACTTCGTCACCACCAACATCAGGGACTAGAATTTTTTGACTATCTGACATATTAAATCTCCTAGTCTGCTTATGCGTAAAGTGGGTTAAGTTTTTCAGTGTCGATATCAAAGCGTTTAATCGCTTCAGTAACTACTGAACGCTCAACATCACCACGGTTAGCTAACTCAAATAACGCCGCAACAACAATATAAGCAGCATTCACTTCAAAGTGAGTACGTAAATTAGCGCGACTGTCACTTCGACCAAAACCATCGGTACCTAAACAGCGGTATTCGGTGTCTATGTAGGCACGCACTTGCTCTGAATAGTTTTTAATATAATCAGTTGCTGCAATTGCAGGACCATTTTCTTTGGTAATAACGTTAGAAATGTACGCTTGTTTTTGCTTACTTTCTGGGTGAAGCATATTCCAGCGTGCAACATCTTGACCGTCACGGGCTAATTCATTGAATGAAGTTACTGAGTAAACATCACTTGAAATACCGTAATCAGCACTTAAAATTTGTGCCGCTTCACGTACCTTTTCCAAGATAGTGCCTGAGCCCATCAACTGCACGTTAACTTTTGGTTTTTTCGAAGCTTTCTTCGCTGCTACCGTTTCAAGCTTGTAAATACCTTTAATTATTTGCTCTTCAACATTTTTATTTTCAGGCATCGCCGGATGTTTATAGTTTTCGTTCATCAAGGTTAAGTAAAAGAAAATATTTTCATTTTCTTCATACATGCGACGTAAACCTTCACGCACAATAACCGATATTTCATAACCATAAGTAGGATCGTACGTCACACAATTAGGGATCAAACCTGCTTGCACATGTGAGTGACCATCTTGATGTTGTAAACCTTCACCATTCAAGGTTGTTCGACCGGCAGTAGCGCCTAGTAAAAAGCCTTTTGCTTGGCTATCACCCGCAGCCCAAGCTAAGTCACCAACACGTTGGAAACCAAACATAGAGTAGTAGATGTAAAATGGGATTGTTGTCGCATTACAAGTAGAGTAAGACGTACCCGCTGCAACCCAAGACGCCATAGCACCTAATTCATTAATACCTTCTTGTAAAACCTGACCTTTTTTATCTTCACGATAATAAGCAACTTGGTCAGCATCTTGAGGAATGTATTTTTGCCCTTCGTTTGCGTAAATACCCACTTGGCGGAATAAACCTTCCATACCAAAAGTACGCGCTTCATCAGGGATAATAGGCACGATACGCTTGCCTATTTTTTTATCTTTTAATAGTGCATTCAATACACGAACAAAGGTCATTGTTGAAGAAACTTCACGATCACCAGAGCCTTTCAATATTGCGTCAAAGACTTTAAGAGATGGGATTTCTAACGTTTCATCTGCTTGTACACGACGAGCAGGTAAAGAACCCCCTAACGCTTCACGACGCGCTTTCATGTACTTGAACTCTTCACTGTCTTCAGGGAATCGATAGAAAGGCAAATCAGCAATTTCATCATCATTGATCGGCATATTGAAACGATCACGGTAAAGCTTAATAGACTCAACATCCATTTTCTTCACGTTATGAGCAACATTCAATGCTTCGCCTGAGGCACCTAAACCAAAACCTTTTACTGTTTTTGCTAGAATGACAGTTGGACGACCTTTAGTTTCTATCGCTTTTTTATAAGCGGCGTAAACTTTAACCGGATCATGGCCACCACGATTCAAACGATAAATATCTTCATCAGACATATTGGCAACCAATGCCGCTGTCTCAGGGTATTTATTGAAAAAGTTCTCACGGGTATATTTACCACCCTTGGCTTTACAGTTTTGGTATTCACCGTCAACCGTTTCTTCCATAAGTTGTAAAAGTTTACCTGAAGTGTCACGGGCAATAAGGGCATCCCAGTAAGAACCCCAAATAACTTTAACGACTTCCCAGCCAGCGCCACGGAAAGTACCTTCAAGCTCTTGAATAATTTTGCCATTACCACGAACAGGGCCATCTAAACGCTGTAAGTTACAGTTAATAACAAATGTTAAGTTATCTAAACCTTCACGCGAAGCTAAACCAATAGCACCTAATGATTCTGGCTCATCGGTCTCGCCATCACCTAAATAACAGTAAACGCGTTGTGCTGAACAATCTTTGATACCACGATCGGTTAAATATTTAAGAAAACGCGCAGTATAAATTGCTTGTAATGGACCTAGCCCCATAGAAACAGTTGGGAACTGCCAGAAATCTTTCATCAAATGAGGGTGAGGATAAGAAGATAACCCTTTACCATCACATTCTTGACGAAAGTTATCCATTTGAGATTCAGTTAAACGACCTTCCATAAAGGCACGCGCATAAATACCTGGAGAGATATGTCCTTGTGCGAAAATAAAGTCACCACCGTCTTTTTCAGAAGCCGCTCTGAAGAAGTGATTAAAACCGACATCGTATAACATCGCAGAAGAAGCAAAACTGCCTATATGTCCACCTAAGTCTAAATCTTTTTTCGACGCACGAAGTACCAGCACTAAAGCGTTCCAACGAATAGCTGCACGAATGCGTGCTTCAATCGTTTGATCACCTGGCATATTAGGCTCTTGCCCAGGAGGTATGGTATTTACATAAGCTGTTTTTGCTTCAAAAGGTAAATGTGTGCCACTGCGACGAGCGCGGTCAATAAGTTTTTCTAAAATGAAATGTGCACGATCTGGACCTTCATTTTCCAGAATAGAATCCATAGATTCCAACCACTCTTGGGTTTCCAATGAATCTAAATCAATTTTTGGGAGCTCAGACATAATTACTTAGTTTCCAATAGTTAGTAAGTATATATAGTCATCATTACTCTATATGCAGGTTTATTGCGTTTCAAAACTAGCACTACGGCGTTACTCATTGTTGCAATAGCGAACCATTGCTGCAAACGAATGCCTTGTATCTATAATTTTGCACTCACACTAAACTTCAACATCTTAAATTATGATAGCTATAAGTTAAATTTCTGTGTTTAAAGATAGTCAACTTTTGCATATTTACATGCTTTGATTAACGTTAAACAGTTATTTTCTAAATTTTATTTTGCAACGTAATAGCTATTAATATTCACTACGTTGCATTCTGCGCATTGATCTTTCCATGCGACTATCTTCTTGTGACATTTTTAGTAGCACTTCTTCTATAAAAGCGAGGTGACGGTGGCTTGCCCCCCAAGCTTTTTGTGGCTGACCACTAATAATTGCGTCTAACAAGCGTTTTCTAAATTCAGCCATTTGCGCAAATATATCTGGGCGCTTAGCTAAAACAGTAAGATTTTGCTCAATATTATCAATCAACAAACTCGACATACTTCGCGCTAAGTGCAGAGTGACCGCATTGTGTGACGCCGCACATATAGCAAGATAAAAGTCGAATATAGCCTCAGCCTCTAAACGTAAATCATTTTCTAACTGGGCATTGCCGATACCGTCATGCTTTTTCTGTATTTCAGCAAAATCATTTTCCGTGCCTCGCATCGCCGCATAATATGACGACATCCCTTCAATACCATGACGAAACTCTAAGAGATCAAATTGCGACTCTTTACTTTTCGACATTAACTCAAATAACGGATCAGACAAGCCTGATAAAATTTGGTCACTAACAAATGTGCCACCACCTTGGCGACGATTTACTAAGCCTTTAGCTTCTAACTTTTGAATAGCTTCGCGTAATGAGGGTCGAGAAACATCAAATTGTTTTGCTAACTCTCGTTCAGGTGGTAATTTTTCACCTGCTTGCAAGCTACCTTCAAGAATCAAGGCTTCTAATTGTCGTAAAATTACATCCGACAATTTTGCTTGCTTAACTGGCTTTTGGATACCTGACAATGTCATAACTAACAGCTTAACCTATAGTTTTATTGGCCTAGAGTTAGATAAAACTAAAAAGTGATTAAACTTTCTTTGTAAATCTTCTAAAAAACCAAGAGGTAAATTGGTCTTACCAATCAAAAAAGTGGTGTAAAAATACCAAAAAAAACACATTTTGTAAAGAGAAGATAGATCAGCTAGGCTGATTTTCCAAGTACTATTTTAGAGCTCAAACTCCAAACAACTGTTTGAATAGCTAACACAATAACTCAAATAAAAGCCTTATATCGAACGCTATTTAACCAACAAGGTGGTCATTAAGCTAAATTATTTTATCTGGTTATTTTTAGTTTTATACGCATTGAGATTCGATAACAGATCAAAAAAAACATTATAAAAATTATTGAAAAGCCCGCTATAAATTACGCTTAACTCTTATAAAAGGGCTAGATGTTAAATAAAATAGCCCTTTACAAAGCTGAGTTTCCATTAATTAAAAGTCAATTTAAGCGACACAAAACAATAATGAATTATAGGACTATTTTTTAATTTATAGCTTTATCTGACCAATCTAAACGAATATCCCACCCTTCTACTCGATGCTCTGGCTCTAATGGTGCAACTGATTCATCGATCGTCTTATGAACGTTAATTGCAGGCGTAATATTGACATCGCGGCCATGAATAAAACTCTGCGTTCTGACAATTTGGGTATAGGCTTTATTCATCGCATAAGCACGTTGCTTGGACGGGGTAATTAACGCATAAACATCCGCTTGCTTTACTTTCTCCTTATCAACAGAGCCATCTTTTTTATACCACTTGCTGTGCATTTCCATGTTTTCTCGAAACTCATTACCGCCACCATTAATTTGCAGATATTGTAAAATTTCTCCCTCTTGCTGTCCTTTCGATGGTGCATCTTTCATACCTTTTAAATTGATATAGCCCCAACCTGCTCGTCCAGTTACTTTTCTTGGAAAAGCAAACGTTTGATCAATCGTGGTACCTATAGCGGAGTGACAGCCCATGCAATAAAAAGTTTCTTCATAAGACTGAGGTCGTAACTCACCATTATAATCTTCTATGTAGCCTTGAATAAGCCAGCCAAATTTATTATTAAAACCACGGTCTTTAACACGGATATAACTGGGTAATTGTTCATCAAGTTTCTCTTTTCGCTCTCGCCGATAAGCACTGTCTATTGCCGAGTCATTTAATAATTGCGTTTTAGTCATATAGCGCAACTCTTTCATCCGTTGCGGAATAGTGGTTTCACCCTTTGTATCAATCCCAACATAACGAACTGAATGCATAATTTCGGTGTTAACCGGGTATTGTTGACGAGGCACTTTAATCTGCTTGGCATCGCCAACAAAGTATTCTTGAGCTAACAATAATTCAACTTGTCTGGTTAATTGACCATCTATATTTAAGTCGCTATTAAGCTTTACTTCATCGGCTGGGAAAATATCTATTTGTGGTAAAGCCTTAATACTCATTTCAACTAACGAAAGATTAATTAAATAGACATCTTCATTATATTCGCCATTAAGTTGCCTAAACTCTGCTGATAAGCGAATTAATACATCATCTGTGGCGCCATTCGTTGGCCAAAAGGTTCCCGGAAAGGGTTTGTAATTAAACGCCACCCAACCTGTGCCATCTTTAGCAATACCTTTATCATTAAAAGCTTCACCGGCTAAATTATAGTTTTTCAAGTCGGGAATAAAACCTTGCCAGTTATTATCTTTTAATGTCGTCGACAATTGACTGTAGTTATCTTGATCTATGTATTGTGCTATTTGTTCATCAGATATTTTTGCTATCCAGGGTTCGCGGTTAACAAATAAGTTTTTCCAGCTATTACTTTCACCTTCATCCGAAAAGTTGTAAAGACCCTGATTAACCCCGTCATTACGTAAATTATTGCGGTAACTATCAGTTTCAGTATGGCTATAGGTTTGATGACAGGTGTAACAGGGATTGTTACTCCCTGCAGTTTTGGTGTAACACTGCGATGGAATAGGTGCTTCTTCATTAATGCTGCCATTAGCTGTCGGCGTGATTATTTCACTCATGTCTACTTCGGGTAATAAGCCCTGAGTCATTTTTTCACTTTTTGATAAACTCGAAAAACCAATAAAGGAAATCGTCACAAGTAAACTAAATATTAATACGTAATTTTTCATAAGCTTTAATAGCCCCTCATTTATATATTCAGTAAATTATACAAGGCTTTTATTACAGTTATTTGAAGCGCACTTTCATATTTTCTTAACAATAAAGTCAAAAAGACGTCACCTAAATGTCACACCCCGATATTACTTTAATAGCGTTTTTACACATAACTCTAGGAAGATAAAATGCTGAATCTAAAAAAAAGAAAAATAGCGACACTCATGGCAGTGATTCTCGGTTCGTCAATGTTAACAGCGTGTGGTGGTGATGACGGTAAAAATGGTACAAACGGTTCTAATGGCGTCATTGGATTAGATGGTAGCAATGGCAATGATGGTGTCAACGGTACTGATGGTACTGATGGT
>NZ_JACGVV010000057.1:0-10683 GCF_014077405.1 Colwellia sp. BRX10-9
ACGAAGATGCCCTACAACGAATCAAAATATTTAGAAGCATTAAACCGAAGAGGATCGCCACTGTTAAAATTTGCAATAAATAGCTAAATTTTACTAGTTGTCCACCTCAGGGCGTGTTGTTAGCTGCAATTTAACTCTTACTATTTAACTGTGAAAGCAAATACAGCCAAAGCTTTTTATCATCGAATACTTGCAACAGGGTATTATTGGTATAAATAATACCCTGTTGTGTAATCTGTGGCCCTTCAGAGTTGGTAAACTCCATACTCCATGATGATGCAGAATAACCTTCGCCATGAACAATACTCAATCTTTTACTACTGACGCCATCAGAGAATACTTTACCTCTAAAGGATTCCTCACAATAATCCAGACACAAACGCTTATCCTTTAAATATAATGAAGACACAAGTAATTGATCAACGTATTTCATGTACTTAGGATGTTCTTTGAAAGTAGGAATAATAATATATTCTGATGATATTTTTAATTGAATATCGTTAAATTCAATGCAAACATCATTTTTGCAATGTTCTTCAGCTTTCAAAGCGTTGCATATAATCAGTGATAATAAAAATACGATAACTAAAGTTATATTGGAAATAATACTCAACAGTGCCTCCTTGCAGTTAACGCCCTATTAAGAGCCAACTGTTATTTGTCCGGCTTGAATGGCTTATATGCCGACGTTCAACTAAACAGCTCGATAACTAAACGTACTGAGTGATTTAATATCACAAAAACACCAAGATACATTAGAATTTTAGGCGATTTTGGATATTTAGTTTTCATCCAAATCATGGCTGGTGATTTTTCTGACTGCTTAAGGTAGCCACTAAAGAATGCTACCCCATATAACGAAATTAGAATGACTAATAAATGATCAAGTATTGAGTAGATGTTCAAAACATTCCTTGGCATATAACGCCTAATTAACAGGCAAATGATAGTTGGCTAAAATGTTCAGGAACGAAAACAGCCAACTGTTTTTTTTCCTTTTGAATGACTTGTTATAGGGCAATTAAACGCATGAAATTTAGCGACTTAGCACCTCAATAACATCGTCACTTAATATATGCTCCTTACCTTTGAAAACATCTAATATTCCAGGTGCAGACTTACTATTACCAATTACACTAACATAGCAACGATAAATATATTTACCGTTAGAAAAAGAATAGTGATGATTACCACCACTACCTTCAAAAACCATTTTTCCATTTTCTAAAATTAAATCAGGTTTATCTCTAGTTTTTTTATCGATACTCCATGACGAATAGCGATAATTGTAATCCCCAAGATCATCAATTCGAATATGAAATTTAGATGTTTTCCACTCTAATATTGGTTTTTTATAAACTCTGAGGCTTAGATGCAAAGTTTGTTTTTGTTTTTCAATCAAACTTGCTTTGATCTCTTTTTCTTTTGAAGATTGATATGTTATCGCTCTTATTTTATTTTTGGAATCTAGCCAAAGTTTACCGCTAGAAAACATTACGCCTCTCCAGCCCATCATGCTCCAATCTTTGTCTAGATCAGAGTTAGCTATTAGCTCGATAAATTTTTTATCAAACACTTCATCAAAGCGATTTACTAACTCTGCTTCATTTTTAATGGCAGGTATTGGAAATTCACGCCCTAATGGATAAGAAATAAAAGTTGCAATAGCTTTCTTATCCTGTTGCTTGAAAGCACTTTTAATCAAGGAAATATCCTCGTGGTATTTTTTATCAACAGCAAACGAAGTTGATGTAAATAGAATGGACAACACCAAGATTAAATTATTTATAAACTTCATGGATACTCAACACTCCGATTTGTCCTATAACGCCACGTTAAGTGACAAATAATAGCTGGCTAAAATTAGTGAGGCACGAACAACAGCCAGCTGTTATTTGTCCGTTTAACGCCTTGTTATAACTCCCTACAACCAATTTGTTTACGAATGTTTTGTAAGTTTTCAGGTTTTATATTTTTCATGGCATCATTAGGTATTTTGCCAGCCTCTTCTCTAATAACTTTATATTCTTTAGAATTTGGATTCGATGCAAACCACATTACATAACCACAGTGTACTGGATGATTATCATAGCTGCTCTCATAATCCGCTGCGATGTAAACTCCGGGAGATGGGGAATTATCGGGGTTGTTATACATTGTCAAACGCCAAACATCTCTATTAATGAGATTACCACTCTCAATCAAATAATCTGATTCTTTCTTTTTCCAAGAATTGAAATCACTTATTTTTTTCATCGAGGGAGACATCATATCGTAAGCTACTTTAAAGCTTCCCTCTTCTTTACTTTGAATAAATTTATTCGTCATTTCACTAACAAGTTTCTTTATCTCAATTTCTTGATTTTTAGATATTACAAATTTACTTCTTGAAGGCGTACTCTGCACTTCATCAGAACAAGTAATGTTTTGTACAAAGGTAAATGATGATGTTTCTCCATCCTCTGAAATTGGCTCCTGACTTTCAAATTTATATTTACCATATATAGGATTCATGCCTTTACAGATTTTTACGGCACTATCGTAAATGGCCTGTTGAGCCTGTGCTATTTCAAGAGATTTTTCATTCTTAAGGATAAGTTCGTATTCATTTTTTGACACTTCTTTAAATGTTAATGTTCCTGCAAAACATTGAGAACTCATTAGGAATAAAAACAATTTGAATAAATGCGACATACTTTTCTTGGCCTTATAACGCCTTGCTGAGCGGCGTAAAATTGTTCGCTAAAATTAGTGAGGAACGAAAGCAAGCCAACTACTTTACGTCCGTTTAAGCAACTTGTTAGCTGCTGATTGCATCCAACTCTTGAACTGCTCTTTTTAATTTACTAAGGGTTACAGATTCATTTTTATTATATGGTGATTTATAAGTAGCAACCGCTTTAGAAAAAGCTATATCTGCTTTTTGCATTAAACCTGATTTTTCATATAAAAAACCTAAACGAATATAAGAAAATGAAAGACTAGATGGACCAGTTTTTTGTAATAATTTATCCGATTGATCGGACTCTTGAAGCCTCACAATAGATTCCATTGCATAGATTGCAACTTCAGTTGACTCATGAAGATATACTTTATGAGCAATTTCTGCTTCATTATTTAAGAAATCAGCTGAAATATCATTAGCAAAGCTAATATTCGAAGTAATTACAGCAAGTGCAACTAGACTAGATTTAAATATATTTTTCATAATAATTTCCCTATAGATAATAAAATACTGCTTAAGACAAAAAGCAGCTAACGCCCCATTAAAAGTCCTGCTTGAATGGCCTCTTATGCCTACAAATTCGGTGTCAGAGATAAAGAGTAATTACCAAAACGTATTTCAGCAGTTTCCCTATGTTTAGTTTTAACACTTGGTGAAGATATTAGTACTTCATTTCCATCAGATAAGTCATACACCTTTGTACTAATTAGCACGGTTCCGTCGTTCTCTTTAGTTGAAGTGAATGTAATCTTTAAAACATCAGAAATTTTCATTTCACTTTCTGTGTTTTCCTCATTCAGTATTTCAATGCTTGCTAACTTTACGTTATTTTCCAATAATTCAAGATCAACCATAATCGATTGGGCTGCAGCAGGAACCATCACCACACCTGATAAAATGAGACCTACAACACCAAATAAGGTAGCTAATCTGGATTTTAAAGAATAGACAGATTTGTTTGACCATTTTTGAATGTTTTTAATGTCCATTTCAAATACTGAGGCAAGTGATTTTACAGATTCTAATGAAGCTACCCCTGTCTTTTCTATTCTCTGAATCGTCCTTAGACTTAACCCTGACACTTCAGCTAACTGAGTTTGGCTCCAAGCTCTATTATTTCTTTGGGTTTTAATTACATTTATATTTACTTGCATTTCCATTGTTTAAATCGTCTTAATTAAAGTTGCCAATAATATGGAGAGAATTTACCTTTTTGTATACGTTAAGAGTGTGACATTCATATGCCAAGCTTATGACATGTAGCCGTAATGCCCCATTAAGAGGCTTTTAATTGTTGGTTAAAATGTGAAGCGAAGCGGAACCTAGCCAACGGTTAAAACTCCTGCTTGAATGGCTTGATATGTGTCGTGCAACGAAACTATATACATGTAAATTTAGCTTCGAGATCAAAGCCTTGTGTATGATTTGTATCAACGTCACTAAATTCCCAAGAGCCAATTTTCGTACTAGATTTACTTTTGACAAACTTTTCAACTTCTCCAGTCTGACTATTTTTCGTAGAAATTAATTGAAAAGTTTTTCCACCTTCAACTTCACATCTAGACTTCATGACACCTATCAACATAGAGTGAGCTTTCTCTTTTGTTTCTCCACCCACTACTGTATAGAAAGAACCATCATCGTAAGGAATCGCTCTATCGGATAAGGATATATTCGTACAACCTAAAATTAATGATATGGGAAGTAAACTCAAGTATTTCATATTATTCCTAAAGACACATAACGCCCCATTATGAGGCAAAATAGTTGGTTAAAATAAGCGACGAAGGAGCAAAAAACAACTGTTATTTGTCCTGCTTGAATGCTTTGTATGTTTACTTTTTAGACTGTCGCTCGTTTAGGTTTTCTTTAATTGCAAAGAATACATTTAAAAGCATACTAAGAACAGTCAAACAAAATACAGCAAACATAGGAAAAAACAATATACCAAAACCTGTGCTGTAACTTGTGTAACAGAATATACCGCTAACAAATGCAACGACAATTTCCCAGCCACAATTATCAAAAGCTGAACTAGCGATCGTTTTTAGTGGTTGAGCATAATGCTTAATCTTCAAATGTGGTGAACTCTCTAGTAAACATAACGCCCCATTAAGAGGCAAATAATAGTTAGCTAAAATGGAGCGAAGCGAACAGCCCGCTGTTTTAGTCCTTGTTGATTTGCTTGTTATGCTCTGTAGCTATTCACTAAACTTACTATTAAAAAGATTAGTACTCTGCCCAATTACATATTTTTTTTTAACAAACCACTTGGTAAATAATACGCGAATTAACCAATAAAACATTATTACAATTAACAAATAAATTGGTAAGTCTGCATCAATGAAATTAGGCCATTTATCTGACGTGTTAGCAACAAAGGAGAGGACAGCTCCTAATAACGCATAACACATACGCCACAAATGTCGTGCGATGCGGTGAGCCCCTGATATTCCACCTCGAATAATCATATTCAAATCAAGAAGTGCTGCGATCAAAGCAACACTACCAAATATATAGAACATAGTAACCATGAAGCCTGGCTCTGATGTGATTGCTGCATAAAAGAAGTTTGCGCTTATTATTGAAATGACAATGAAAGCTATTATTTCAAAAACACCTGTTCTCTTTTCTGGCCTCAGAACGATAATCCATGCGGTTGAAGCGAAGTATACAGATGAAATAGCGATCGTAGGGTCATCGGCAAAGTAGGCTCCACTTCCTGCCATTAATAACAGTGACAAGAAAAATAAATTACCAGAATACCTATGAAATTTTTCGCCTTTACTGAAGATCAAAGCGCCTATACCAAATAATAGAACAAATGAACCAGCGATGATGTGAAACAAAAGCATAATAATTCCCTTCAATAATTACATTATAGTAATATAAACCTGATCCTCAGGCTTTGGAGCACAACGTCCTGTTAACAGGCAAAAACCAACTGTTATTTGTACTTATTTAACAGCTTGTTAGCTACTTATTGACCACCAAACTTTCTCTAGCTATGGGATCTCCATGCAGGATAATCGTTTCTATACGGTTCCACGATTCTATAGAGTCTAAAGGATTAGTTTTAAGTAGCAGAAGGTTAGCAATTTTGCCAACTTCTACTGTACCGTAATCATTATCAATTCTGAATTGTTTAGCATTATTAATGGTTGCCGCCGCCAGTACTTCTTCCAGCGATAGCCCTGCAGTAACCATAGCTTTCATTTCTTGGTAGGTTGTCAGTCCAGGTTGATTGGCAAAACTAGGGCTTCCAGGGAAGTCCGAAGCCAATAAAATAGGATGATTAGAACTTCTTAGATATTGAATAACTTTATTACCTTTTCCTATTCGCCCATATAAAAATGCATCTGAGATTGATTGATCAGGCATTCCATCAAAGCCAATTCGAAGCTCTTCTTTGAACCATTGCGCTTCAGTGGTTTTATACCAATCAATAAGTGACTTAGGTGTAATAGATGAAAATTCAGGAGAATTAGCAATAATAGGAAGCATTACTTCACCTAAGCCAGCAATCACTCTTTGTGTTGGCATATAACCTACTTCGTCATTGATCATTTTATCCAGAGTGTTAGATATTTCTTTAGGTATATTTTGTTCGCGATTATATTGCCCCCAATTCCACATACCATGAGCGATAACATCAACACCTGCGGCAAGTGCTAATTGCTGCATATCTAAGGCATTAGCATGAGCGACTATAAGCAAATTAGACTTTTCAGCAGATAATTTAATTCGTTTTAGTGTGTTAGTTGAAAGTGTTGCCCATTGGTTAGCATTACCATAACCATCTTCAAAATAAAGCTTTATACACGAAGCACCTGAATGGGCAATTTTACCAATTAACCTTTCTACTGAATTTTCTGCGGTTGCTTCTGCACTTTCATCAATTAAATAAGTAAACATTGATCTTGAAAGGTCGTCTGTTTTCTCTACATATGGAAAGGTATTTTTTGATGTTAATACTTCACAGCGAAAATAATCAGGGCGATGAGGCGCCGAAGTAAAATAATTGAAACTCACTCCCGGATTCGGATCAAGTATTTGAGTTACCCCATAAAATAAAAAGCTTCTTGGTTGTTGTTCGAAATAAGCTTGTGCGAGTTTCGGATTTTTAATCGCCACTGACTCAACACCAAACCCCATACCGGGGATTGACGATACGTGTGCATGGCTATCCATAAGACCTGGCGTTAAAAATTTACCTAAACCATTTATTTTAAGATCGTAGGATGTAATCTTTTTACTAGTTATTTCGGTAATTCGTCCATCACTTATTAATACATTCATCTGAATTTTTGGAGCTTGCAAATGAGATGAAACGATAGTGACATTTTCTATTAGAACTTTGTTTTCCGCTAATGAAGCAAAAGAAAACAAAGAAATTGAGAGTAATAATACTTTAATCATGATACTTCCATGTGAGATTAATTAAATTGCTAACGCCCAATTAAGGGGCAATAATATAGTTGGCTAAAATAAGTGAACGGAGTGAACAAAAAGCCAACTGTATCATTGTCCCTCTTGAATTGCTTATTAGGTTTTGCATGCTTCCCTACTCACGCTTATACCATTTTCCCTCAACTCTGCTATTTTAGCTTTATCAAGAATCTTAATGTTTTTGATAGGCGAAATATCGTTCTCAATTGAGATAACAGCAGTTTTTGTTGGGCACTCTGACCAATTTACAGAGTTAATAAATGAGTATGACTTACCATCCTCAGGTGTAAATATTTGCTTTGATGTACATTCGTAACCGTTGAGTGGATTAATTAAACCAAATGCTAGAAATATAGGTTTGCCTGAGTTTACTTTTACAGTAGCCGGGTTTCCTAAGTCCGAGTTTTTGGAAACTTTAAGGTCTCCGAGATAACCGAATTTAACTTGTCCTGTTTTAGGGGAGCACAGCTCGTAAATAATGGCCGTATGTGGATATGGTTCAAATCCAAAACCATCTGTCTTTTTTTCAGTCTCAAGATGTAAGTATGCAACAGAACCATTTTTGGGTTCTTGATATTCACTAGATTGACCTGAAAATCTAACTCCATTTTCAGTACTTGCACATCCCACTATACCTAGACAGGCTAGGATAGGTATAAATACTCTCATTTTAACTCCGTTGCTCAAGCAAAACCTAACGCCCTATTAAGAGGCAAATAATAGTTGGCTAAAATAAGCGACGTAGGAGCAAATAGCCAACTGTTATTTGTCCTTTTAGCAACTTGTTATATGCCGCTTTAAACTTACTATAAAGCAACTTCCATTTTAAAGTAAGAAACATCAGCCTTATAAAAACGTTCTCCGTATGGCTGCATACCGAAACGCTGATAGAAACTTAAAGCTGATTCTCTAGCATCACACCAAAAAAAATTTACAACCGTATTATTAAGGGAGTGAAGAATAAACTTTAGCATTTGAGAGCCAATGCCTTGCCCTTGATAATCAGTTTTAGTAGCAAACTTACGTAGGCGAGCTTTATCTAATTTTATGTATACGGAAGCAACACAAACAAGCTCGTCATTAGCAAAGGCACCCAAATGCATTGCGTCATGATCACCATCAACATGGCAATATTCAGGAGGCTTGTTTGGCCAAAGAACACTTTGTCGAAGCGGGATTGTTTGCTCCCAGGAAATATTGCGAATTTCCATATGATTTTACAGAGCCTCCATAGGCATATAACGCCCCATTAAGAGGCTTTTAATTGTTGGTTAAAATGTGTAGCGAAGCGAAACCGAGCAAACTGTTAGCAGTCCCGCTTGAAATGCTTGTAGGCATACATTAACCGTGATGTCGGCGGATATGCTTTACTAAACCTGATTCGTTAAACTCTAATGAGACAATATTAGTTTTACTATATTCAATGGTTTTATCTAAATGTGCAGGCTTAACTTTACCCATTTCAGTCATTTTTATAAAAACAACATTAGCCCCTACCATAATTTCGTTTATCTCAATATTGCTGTTTATAACTTCATCTTTTAGTTTACCAACCATATCTGAACGGAGTTTCGTTTTATCAGTATACGTAAACTTGAATTTAACATGTTCATCGATGAAATTATCAGATAATAGCGATATATAATGGTCTATTTCTTTAGTGGTTGTATTTGGTTGTTGGCGCGCATTTTTGGCTGATACAAATGCCTTTGCTTTTTCGATTAACTGATCTGCCGTGAACTTGTCATTTGCAGAAATTGAAAAAGATAAAATAAGGGATATGAATACTAAGGTTAATTTTTTCACTGAACTCTCCTTGTATGCCTAACGCCTTGCTAAGCGGCGCAGAATAGTTGGCTAAAATGTGTGAGTAACGAAGCGCAACCAACTGTTATGCGTCCGTTTGAGCAACTTATTAGCACTCTTTAGTTTGCAGCCTCTTGCTCTAAAAATATAGGCAATTCTTTCAAATTAGCATCTAGCTTATTAAGCTGCATGTTAAAGAATAAATTAAACGTATCTTCTACATCACTGGATTTCTCTGTTACATAAATAGTTACCCACCTAACTTCTTTCATTTTACCTAACCCAAAAAATGACTTTATTTTCTTTGGTTTCACTATTCCAATTAAGTAAGCAAACTCACCAGCGTTGCCAACTACTGACACAAATAGGTCAGTGCCTACGGTTTTGCTTTTAACGGATATTGTCGGCTCTGTCCCTTCATTAGAGAGACCAACCTGATCTTTCCAAGGGTAAGCTCTGAACTCCTTCACAAAAAGGGGATATGTAGCTTCGCCCTTTAAATCATATTGTTCAAAATCATATCCAGCTTTTTGAATGTCATAAGTAAATGTATTTGCTACCACATTTATCGTCCATGTTAATAGTATGATTAAAATTATCGAATTACGCATATTGAGTGCTAACGCCTTACTAAGAGGAAATTTATAGTTGACTAAAGTGTTGAACGCAGTGAAAACAGCTAACTGTAAATTTTCCTGCTTTAATGACTTGTTATATTTCGTCGTCAACGAACGGTGTACCTACTGTGTCATTGAGAACTGTATGACATTCCACTGAAAACCAACTATTGAAAAGTTCCATATTTCTAGTTTTGGGCCATAGAGATTCATCAGTATACCAGCCACTTAATTCGTCGATGAACAATAAATCTAAGTTTAACTTAATCCATCGTAGTAATGACTCCGGATCATCAGAGTCTTCGTTTGAGATAAGATAAACATTTAAGTCGTCGTTTGCTGAATCTAGCGTCAACTCTGGGGAGTTATATGGATCAGCTTTATTAATCCAATCAACTGCGGGTTTTTTATATCTTAATATTAAGGCTGCACGATTGAGCACATGTTCTCCTAGAAATATAACGCCTAATTAACAGGCAAAAAATAGTTGGCTAAAATAAGCGATGAAGGAGCAAAAGCCAACTGTTTTTTGTCCTTGTTTAATTTCTTGTTAGCTGTACTTAGTTTGAATAACACGCTCTAATTGTTCAATAAAATTTGGTAAATAACTTTGATCAAATATAAAGCCACAGCTTAACTCTTGCTGAATTTCACCGTACTCTATAAACTCACCGGAGAATTCAATATGTCCCATAGACTTAGCCTCGAATTTTAAATACTCTCTCTCATAATGGTAATTCAATTCCGCAGAACCTGATAAGGATTGATACATTTGTTTAACTTCATTCGTAAACTTATAAAGGCAATCAAAGTAAAACTCACCTGTAGAGTATGAGAAACGACCACTTTGAATTGAGAGTGAGCAACTACCCGAGCCATCCATTATGTTTACAAAGGATGATAATACAATTTTTTTATCGGGTTGAATTTTAAGCTCAACGTCCATGTTAAATCCTGTACAGCTAACGCCCCACTAAGAGGCAAATAATAGTTGGTTATAATAGAGAGCGAAGCGAACAAAACCAACTGTTATTTGTCCTGCTTGAGTGGCTTGTTATGTTGCAGCTTGCCCGCTACCTTCGAGTA
>NZ_JACGVV010000073.1:0-3126 GCF_014077405.1 Colwellia sp. BRX10-9
AAAAACAGCGATAATCGCCTGCGTTCGTAAGATGATTATTATTCTTAATTCTATGGTGAGGGATGGTGTCATGTGGGACCCTGAAAGGAATCAGAATTAATAATTGACACCATAGTCACTTATTATGGATACTTCTCAGTAATGTCAGCCCCATAACCTTAATTTAATTCGGAGTAATATCCCACAATTTCAATCCTTTAGATACTAAAAGTGTTTGGTTTTTGTAAGTGCTTGGATATTACTGAGACTCCTTAGTAATATGACAGGAATGATTCATTAGAAAATATATCGCTAAATTTATAACTGTAATGTCCGCTGTGAGCACAAAGTGATCGTTAATACTTTTCAGTCTCGACAATTTCTCAGCGAGCATCAACCCGTTGACTAAAGATAGATTTGGTTCGAAAATATCATCTACTGAAGGTGTTGATTCTAATGGTCCTACTTGTCGAGATAACCTCATTTGTAATGTCTATTCACATAGCGTTTTCTAGTAATCGCTGGATAAATAAAGAGCGACGACTATTATTCGCAGTTTAACCAGTTCGTGTGCCAATAAAAATACAAGCCCAACAGATAGTCGTTCTAATGTATCCCATCTAATGATGAAAAGTAAAATAGCAACAGCCACGGTAACTTCAGAGATACGACAGTTAAAATACTTCTCGATGACATGAAGTTGCCATAATGAAGATAAAGGGTTATCGCTATTTAGAGGTCTTTAGAGGTCATTTAAAATGATAAAACCTTTTACAGAAAACTGTAAAAGGTTTTATTGGTGGTTATCTTAACAGTCAGTGTTTATAAAAATGACAACAACTCTTCGTCTAACTGCATTAACGTTTTAGGGTCTGCCATCATGGTGATTGCTAACGATTTAGTTCTTGGCAACATGCGCTCAAAATAAAACTCTGCGGTTTTAATTTTTGCACGGTAGAAGTCTCTGTTCTCAACATCAGTTGCTAATTTTTCATAAGCCGCCTGCGCCATTTGTGCCCAGAAATAAGCCATAACGATGTAACCAGAATACATTAAATAGTCAACCGAAGCAGATCCGACCACATCGCGGTTTTTCTTTGCTTTTAATGACAAACTTAACGTGTTTTTCTGCCAGCCGGCAACAGCTTTGCTCAATGGCCAAATAAATTGATTCATCTGACGTTTATGAGGGTTACTTGAAATCATGCTTTTTTCTTTACAAAAGCCTAAGACTTCCATGGTAAAGTGTTTTAAATACTTACCGCGATTTAATAAGATTTTACGTCCTAATAAATCAAGTGCTTGGATACCCGTTGTTCCTTCATACAAAGTAGCTATACGTGTATCACGAACAATTTGCTCCATACCCCACTCTTTGATAAAGCCATGACCACCAAATATTTGTAAGCCATGATTTGCACTTTCTGAACCTAGTTCAGTGAGGAATGCTTTTAGAATTGGCGTAATAAAACCTAAACGGTTATCAGCTTTACGGCGTTGCTTATCATCTTTCAACATTTGGATGTCGTCAACTATCTTCGCCGTATAATAAATCATAGCACGGCCACCTTCAGTGATCGCTTTTTGCGTCATTAGCATTTTACGAACATCAGGGTGAACAATAATTGGGTCAGCAACTAATTCAGGTTTTTTAGCACCGGTAAGTGAACGCATCGACAATCGTTCTTTTGCGTAAATTAACGAGTTTTGATAAGCAAGTTCTGCAGCACAGATACCTTGTAAAGCGGTACCAACACGTGCGGTATTCATAAAGGTGAACATACATTCTAAACCTTTATTTTCTTTACCGATAAGTACGCCTTTTGCACCATCAAAATTTAAAACAGCGGTAGCTGAACCTTTGATACCCATTTTATCTTCAATAGAGCCACAAACAACATTGTTACTTTCGCCAATGTTACCTTGTTCATCAACTTGCATCTTAGGAACAATAAATAATGAGATACCACGCGTACCTTTTGGCGCATTGGGTAATCTTGCTAAAACGATATGAACTATGTTTTCAGTTAAGTCATGCTCACCAGCTGAAATAAATATTTTAGTACCACTAATACTAAATGTACCATCATCGTTTAACTCAGCTTTTGTTTTAACTTGACCTAAATCTGTACCACATTGTGGTTCAGTTAAACACATAGTGCCGGTCCAAGTACCTTCGGTAAGCTTAGTTAAGTAAAGCTGCTTCTGTTCTTCAGTACCGTGTAACTGTACCGTATCCATAGCACCGTGGCTTAGACCAGGATACATAGCCCACGACCAGTTTGCCGTACCCATCATCTCTGACTTTACCATGCCTAGCGAAGCAGGAAGCCCTTGGCCACCATGTTCAACAGGGTGAGACAAACTCTGCCAACCACCGTCAACATATTTCTGATAAGCTTCTTTAAAGCCTGTAGGCGTGGTTACTTTACCATTATCAAAAGTACAGCCTTCTTTATCGCCACTTTGATTTATTGGTAATAATTCATTTTCACAGAATTTTGCACACTCTTGGAATATCGCATCAACCAAGTCAGGTGTCGCTTCTTCAAATTCTGGATACTGCTTATAATGGTCATAATAATTAAAGACATCTTCAAATAAAAACTTCATGTCTGTGATCGGTGCTTTATAACTGAGCATGTATCTCTCCAGTGCTTTTTAAACTATTTATTTAACTTCTTTCGAATATAACAGAAAACCAACTGGTCATACCACTGTTTTTTGCTAATAAATATTTATATATTTGTAAATAGAACTTAAGTGTAGAAGACAACTGAATTTATTGAAGGGAATAAGTGTGTGCAATTTTAATTAATAATAAAAATTTAAGCTTTTCTATATAAGAAATAAATAGCATATTAACAATAATATTAGCTCTGTAGCTTGTATTTTAAGCCGTGATAACAACAATCGCTGCAACAGGCTGCTTCGCATATAGGAAGGAAATCAAATTGAACGGTTATATGTTTAGTCATTTGTTTTATAGAATTTGAGGTCTTGAGGTCTTGAGGTCTTGAGTGCAACACTTAGCGGTTGTGATAACAA
Organism: Colwellia sp. BRX10-9; assembly: GCF_014077405.1. Lineage (NCBI taxonomy): Bacteria > Pseudomonadati > Pseudomonadota > Gammaproteobacteria > Alteromonadales > Colwelliaceae > Colwellia > Colwellia sp. BRX10-9. Next base: position 3,028 of record NZ_JACGVV010000073.1, read on the forward strand.
AAAACCAGGTATTGCCTTAGGTACGTTAGAAAGAGAACGCATAGCGCACACAGCAACAGTGAGTGAAGTTATCACGGCATTACCTGTTAGTGCAGGTAG
>NZ_JACGVV010000038.1:0-33302 GCF_014077405.1 Colwellia sp. BRX10-9
ATAAAAAGGTGATAAACGTTTAATGAAATTTAAGCAAAAAAAAACGCATTACTTAAAAAAGAATGCGCAATAAAAACATAACTACTCATAACTACTAAGGGAGAAACCTAAACACTTATAAAGTAAGAGTGTTAGTTGTGGTTTTAGTTCCAATTATTTAGCTATTTTTATTCATTGTTTTATTGGCAGAGTCGTTGGTGATTAAATCGGTTGTTGCGGATAAAATGTTGATACACGTTTACTAGAATTTAGGCAAAAAAAAACGCATTACTTAAAAAAGAATGCGCAATAAAAACATAACTACTAATAACTACTAAGGGAGAAACATAAACACTTATAAAGTAAGAGTGTTAGTTGTGGTTTTAGTTCCATTTATTTAGCTATTTTTATTCATTGTTTTATCGGCAGAGTCGTTGGTGATTAAATCGGTTGTTCCGGATAAAATGCTGATAAACTTTTACTAGAATTTAGGCAAAAAAAACGCATTACTTAAAAAAGAATGCGCAATAAAAACATAACTACTAAGGGAGAAACATAAACACTGCTAAGTAAGAGTGGCAGTTCTAGTTTTAGTTCAATAATGTTTCATTTAAAATAAAAATATTTTTTACAACACTACTCTCACTATTATCTAGTTGGTATAAGGTCGTCTTTCTGGCATGATAACAATATCCAATCCAATAACGTACTGATGTTATGTCGTTTATTAAACCTTTTCTTATTTCATTGTTCAGCATCATACTCCTCTCAAGTTGTGCTACATCACCGCCAAAAAATCCTGAAAATATCTGTGAAATTTTTCGTGAACACCGTGATTGGTATTTTGCTGCCAAAGAAGTGCGTGAGCGTTGGGGGGTGCCTATCCATGTGCCCATGAGTATGATGTTCCAAGAAAGTTCATTTAGAGCCGATGCTTTGCCTCCTAGAGACTATTTACTGGGTTTTATCCCTTGGGGTCGGGTAAGTACTGCTTACGGTTACTCTCAAGCAAAAACGATGACTTGGGATGATTATATTAAAGAAACAGACAATTCTGGCGCCGACCGTGATGACTTTGACGACGCTATTGATTTTATGGGTTGGTTTATATTTAAAACACAGAAAATTAATAAGGTCTCTAAATGGGATGCTTACAACCAATATTTAAATTATCACGAAGGTTGGGGAGGCTTTAAGCGTCGCTCTTATAAACAGAAGCCTTGGCTGGCAAAGGTCGCCCGCAAAGTCGATAACCGAGCACGGCGCTACAGTAGCCAATTAAAAAGCTGTGAAGCAGATTTAAATCATGGTTGGTTATGGCGATTATTTTTTGCATAAAGTTTATTTGTCGATATAACTGTAATTAGCTTTGTGAGTATGGTCTTTTATAAAAAGGTCATGCTTTTTAGTTTTAGGGCTAAATTAAAGCCAATGATTGTTCACCGAGTTACATAACATAAGTAGTGATAACATGTAGCATAAATAGTACTTATATAATCTCTTTGCAGTAAAAATGCTCGCAAAGGCTTACGTTTCTTATCATAAAAATTATTGTAAAAAAAACTTCATAAATATTAAAGAAAGGCATTGCATTATTTGAGGGCTGGCTCTTATTGGGCTGCGTTTTGTTATCCACAGAAATTGTGGAAAAATCATTATTAGATCAAGTGGTGTGAATAACTCTGTGAATAACTTTGTGGCTTGCTGCTATTATCCACAAAAGAAGAAATAAGAGCATCTAAAAGTAATTGTTACTATGATAAGGATTTCATAAAAAAAGGCCTTAAAATGATGATTCAAGGCCTTGTGTTATATCTATGGTGTAACCAAACTTGCTACTTTTCTTTATCATTATCGAGATAAAGTTCAGGAAGGATCCTAACTGTTTTGATCATATTATCTGAGACATCAACAATTTCTAAAGGGTAACCTGCTATACGTACACTTAAATTAGCTTCTGGTATATCTTCTAAATATTCGATAATTAAGCCGTTTAATGTTTTAGGGCCATCGGTAGGGAAATTCCATGTCATTTCTTTATTAATATCCCTCACCGTAGCACTACCATCGACTAAATAACTACCATCAGGTTGTGCATTAACCTCTTCACTTGTCGTCGGCGTCATCGTTGTTGTAAAGTCACCAACGACTTCTTCCAAAATATCTTCTAGGGTTACTAAGCCTTGAATGTCACCATATTCATCGACGACTAAGCCTAATCGTTCTTTGGCATGCTGAAACTTTAATAGTTGCACATTCAGGGTGGTGCCTTCGGGAATAAAATATAATTCTTTTATTGCTCTGATTAAGGTGGTTTTAGTAAATTGATTTTTGAATAAGAGTTTCAATGCATCACGTAGATGAATATAACCGACAACATCATCCATATTGTCTCGATACAATAACACACGGGTATGGTTTGATTGTGCCAGTTGTTTTTGAATCTTTTTCCAGTCATCATTAATATCAATGCCCACTAACTCATTACGTGGGATCATAATATCTTCAACGGTCACTTTCTCTAAATCAAGAATACCCACCAACATATTTTGATCGCGCTCGGGTAACATAGCCCCAGAGTCATTAACAACGGTTCTAAGTTCTTCTGAGCTTAAACTGTGATGAACACGTTGTTCAGAACTAACACCGATTAATAGCAATAAACCGTTAGTGATCCAATTTACAGCAACAACGAAAGGGAACAACAGCTTCAATAAAACAGATAAGACAACTGAGCTTGGAAAAGCGATTTTTTCAGGGTATAACGCCGCTAATGTTTTTGGGGTTACTTCAGAAAATATAAGCACAACAAGTGTTAATGCAATGGTTGCAACCAACACACCCATGTCACCAAATAAACGTAAGCCGATAATAGTGGCAATCGCAGAGGCCGCTATATTAACAAGATTATTGCCAATAAGTATTAAACCAATTAAACGGTCTGGACGCTCTAATAATTTACTGACGCGTTTAGCACCTTGATGATTTTGTTTTTCTAAATGGCGAAGTCGATAGCGGTTAAGCGACATAATGCCAGTTTCAGATCCTGAAAAATAGGCTGATAGAATAATTAGAATGCCAAGAATGGCAAAGAGCATTTCCGTTGATATGTTGTCCAAAAAAGGAACCCTATGTTGTGTTATAGATAGTCATTAAGTACGTTATATACTTATTTAATGACCATTATTTTGATAATTTACAGTAAAATAAATTCTTTAACAAATCGACTACCGAAATATGCCAATGTTAATAAAGCACTACCGGTAACCATTAATATTAATACTCGATGTCCTCGCCAACCCCTATTGTAATGACCCCAGAGTATCGTTGAATAGACCAGTAGGGCTAATATAGACAATATTGTTTTATGTAAGTTTTCGTGTGAGATCATCCCATCTAAAAATAAGAAGCCAATCACTTGGCTGAGTAATAAAAAACTCGTGCCAATACTTAATATAATAAAAAGCTGACCTTCAACTTGCATCAGTGGTGGTAAATGATTGACCGCCGCCAAATTTTTTGTTTTTAATTTAAAATGGATGTAAGCCACTTGAAACGCATAAAGTGTCGCAATAATCAGCGTACAATAAGAGAGCAGTGCAAGCGTTACATGGCTTATTACACTTAATTGGTGATTAATTAAGGGGGCTTGTTCAACACTCGGTATGAATATCATCAAAAATTGCCAAATACCCGCAAAACCATAAATAACTGGTAAGAGTAAATTCACCTTAAAGCGCAAAGCAAATGCAGAGACTGATAAACAAATAATTAAACTGACTAAAGAAATAACGTTAGGCAATGCAAAGTTAATATCCGCTTGAGCAACTAAAAACTGTGCATTACTTAACGTGTGAAGCACCATAGCTAAACAGCCAAAAAATAATACAAAAACTAAATTAGGCCCTTTAGGGTGAAATAAACGTAATAACATTGCAGAAGTTGCTACAGCATAAGCAAAAAATGCAATTAAAGAACAAATATCCGAAAAACTCACAACGTGCTCCCACACAAGAACTTAAAAGTTAGGTATTTATACCTGCAAACGATTCTATCAGAATGCGGGTAATACACCCTATATTAAAACTATAAAACTAATTTTCTTAAAGGCTTTATCGATAAAAAGGCAATTAACCCTGCGCAAGTTAACCCAAACCAAAAGGGTAGTAACTCATGGCTATGTTGCATTTGCTGCGTAATATTAATATCAAAAAACGCCAAGCCCCAATCAAGTAGTAAGCCAAAGCCAATTGCACACGACGAAATACCTAATAAATACCGGATTAAAACACTGCTGCCCATTTCATTTTTAATGACGCCCAATGTTGAAATATTGGTTGCAGGGCCAGCCATCATAAAGACCAACGCTGTGCCAGGAGATATACCGGCTAAAATAAAGCCCGCGGCGACAGGGGTCGATGCAGTGGCACAAATATACATAGGGATTGATATAACAATCATCACTAACATTGCGCCTAAACCACTTCCGTAGCTAAGTAAAAAAGAGGCGGGTAAAAATGTTTTTATTAACGTGGCAAAAACTAAACCGACTAATAACCAAATAATGATATCGTCTATCAATTGCGTTGCCGCGTAATGAATACCTGAGGTGGTTTTACTGATAAAACTTGCTGATTTTGTTGGTGGTTCAGATGTTTTTTCACTGGCACAACATGAAGATTTTACATTTTCTGTCGCAAGTACAGGTTCAGTAACTACTTTTTTCTTACTTGGACAACAACTAGGTGCATCTTCAGTTGCTGATTTTGGCAGAGTAATGTCTTCTTTTTTTATCGTTGAAACCAATAAGCCTGTAATAATAGCAGAAAATATCGCAGTTATTGGACGATAAATAGCAAACACTGGCCCTAATAAAGCATATGAAACAGAAACAGAGTCAACGCCTGTTTCTGGGGTCGCAACTAAGAAGGATGAGGTTGCGGAAGCGGAAGCGCCACTGCGACGTAATTCAGTCGCAACAGGGATAACACCACATGAGCATAAAGGTAAAGGTGCGCCAATGAGTGCGGCTTTAATAATAGCGAGTTTCCCTTCGCCTAAATGTTGACTTAAAATTTTAGTGGGTACCCAAGACTTCATTAAACCAGCGATGAGTAAACCTAATAATAACCAAGGACTTGCTTCAGCACTTAGGGCTAAAAAGTTTGTCAGTAATGCAGATAAATATTCCAAGACAGTCACTATATTAATTATATAAAAGTTAAACCAACCTACAGCTTACCATACTTATATTAAGGTGCATTAGTCGTTATCAAATAACGACGATTTATTTATCTGATCTGCTGTTCTTTACTCTTGTAGTTAATTGATAAATCTAACGCTAATGAGCATGAAGAAACTGAGAGGATTTGCTATTAATCCTTTCGCTTATTTTATTGGCGGGTATAATATGCAATAATTTTTATATTCAGCACAATATAGAGTCATACATGTTTGAGAATCTTTCCGATCGTTTAACGAAAACGTTAAAAAATATCAGCGGCCGTGGCCGATTAACAGAAGACAACATTAAAGAAACATTACGTGAAGTGCGTATGGCACTTCTTGAAGCGGATGTTGCCTTACCGGTTATTCGTGATTTTATCGCTAAAGTAAAAGAGAGCGCGGTTGGTCAAGATGTCTCTAAAAGTCTTACTCCAGGACAAGTCTTCGTAAAAATTGTTCAAAAAGAACTTGAACACGCTATGGGTGAAGTCAACGAGACCCTTAATTTAAAAGCGGCTCCGCCAGCCATTGTATTAATGGCAGGTTTACAAGGGGCGGGTAAAACAACCTCTGTGGCAAAGTTATCAAAATACTTAACAGAGCGTGAAAAGAAAAAGGTATTAGTCGTCAGTGTCGATGTTTATCGTCCGGCTGCTATTAAACAGCTAGAAACATTAGCAAACGAAATTAATATTGAATTTTTCCCAAGTGATATTTCGCAAAAACCAATAGATATTGCTAATGCAGCTATTGAACATGCTAAAAAGTTTTTATTTGATGTATTAATTGTTGATACTGCGGGTCGTTTACATGTTGATAAAGACATGATGACTGAGATACAAGATCTACACGCGGCTATTAATCCAATAGAAACATTATTCACCGTTGATGCAATGACGGGACAAGATGCGGCAAACACAGCGAAAGCCTTTGGTGACGCTTTACCGTTAACCGGTATCATACTGACCAAAACTGACGGTGACGCTCGAGGCGGTGCTGCGCTTTCTATTCGCCATATTACCGGCAAGCCTATTAAATTTATGGGTGTTGGCGAAAAAATTGAAGCATTAGAACCTTTCCATCCTGACCGTATTGCCTCACGTATTCTTGGTATGGGCGATGTACTTTCTTTAATCGAAGAAGTTGAACAAAAGGTTGATAAGAAGAAAGCTGAGCAATTAGCCAAAAAATTTAAAAGTGGTAAAAGTTTTGATTTAGAAGATTTTCGTGAGCAACTTGTGCAAATGAAAAACATGGGTGGCATGACTAGCATGATGGACAAATTGCCAGGTATGGGCAATATGTCAGATAAAATTAAAGATCAAATGGATGATAAATTAACCTTACGAATGGAAGCTATTATTAGCTCTATGACTAAAGGTGAACGTGAGCGTCCTGATATTATTAAAGGTTCTAGAAAACGTAGAATTGCTGCAGGTTCAGGTACTCAAATTCAAGATGTGAATCGTTTATTAAAACAATTTATGCAAATGCAAAAAATGATGAAAAAAATGTCTGGTAAAGGTGGCATGCAGAAAATGATGCGCTCAATGAAGGGCATGATGCCTCCAGGCGGTGCAGGCGGTGGCCCAGGTGGCGGGATGTTCGGCCGTTAAAGATAACATCATTTATAAAAAATAATGATGCTGCAATATCCTGTGGAAAGGCATGATGCTTCTAAACTGCGGTGCAGGCGGTGGCCCAGGTGGCGGGATGTTCGGCCGTTAAGTTAAACAATATTTAATTTCAAAAGGTAGCGTTCGCTACCTTTTTTGCTTTTAGTCTTTAGTCATTTCAGGTTTATCATTAGCACTGGGCGATCTTTATACTTGCTATTTATCCTAGGAAGCGTAAAATACGCGAGCTTTTCTGTCACCTAGGGTGTCAGGAAATGTCTGGAAAATTCGTTTTAACACTTTAAATAATAGAGGGCGATATGGTAACCATTCGTTTAGCTCGTGGCGGCGCCAAAAAGCGTCCATTCTATCAGGTTGTTGTTGCAGATAGCCGTAACTCTCGCGATGGTCGTTTCATCGAGAAAGTTGGCTTTTTTAACCCAACAGCAGAAGGTCAAGCTGAGAAATTACGCTTAGACCTAGACCGTATCAACCATTGGGTTGGTCAGGGTGCTGGTTTATCTGATCGTGTGGCTAAGTTAGTTAAAGACGCTCAAGTAGCAGCTTAATTAATTTAGTAGGTTTAGGAGTTGTTGTGGAAGAAATAAATAAAGAAGTCATCTTAGGTAAAGTAGGCGCAGTTTACGGTATCAAAGGTTGGTTGAAAATTCATTCGTTCACTGATGAAACCGAAGCTATATTAGACTATTTTCCTTGGTCTCTAAAATTAGGGAATAAAATACAATCAGTCGATATATCTGATTGGCGCAAACATAATAACGGACTCGTTGTTCATGTTGCTGGTATTGATGATCGTGATATAGCCCAAAAGCTTGTCGGATCAGAAATATTTGTCAACGAAAGCGCACTAGCAGAATTGCCCGACGGGGAGTTTTACTGGCGCGATTTGATCGGCATGTCTGTTGTTACTGACAAAGGTTACGACCTTGGTCATGTTTCTGAAATTTTAGAAACTGGCGCTAACGATGTACTGGTTGTTAAAGCTAATCGTAATGACGGCTTTGGTCAAAAAGAGCGTTTAATTCCGTATCTTTTTGAACAAGTTGTAAAATCAATTAGTGCTGAAAATAAACAAATTTGTGTTGACTGGGACCCAGGTTTCTAACTTGAGTAATAGTGTTTTAACAAACAAACGATGGTATGGGGTGATAAGCCTTTTTCCTGAAATGTTTGACGCCATTACAGAGTATGGGGTGACAGGCCGAGCGATCCGTAACGGGTTAATTGAATTTCATAAGTGGAATCCAAGAGACTTTACGCACGATAAACATAGAACCGTTGATGACCGTCCTTATGGCGGTGGTCCGGGCATGTTAATGATGGTGCAACCGCTACGTGATGCTATTAAAGCTGCAAAAGCTGCTGCGAATTTCGCTGCAGATTCTGCGATAGGTGATAATAGTAGTTCTGATAAAGAACAAGTCAAGGTTATATATTTGTCGCCGCAGGGACGTAAACTCGACCAAGCTGGTGTACGCGAATTAGCACAACATAATAAGCTGCTATTTATAGCAGGGCGTTATGAAGGCATAGACGAACGATTAATTGAGTCGGAAATCGACGAAGAATGGTCTGTCGGTGATTATGTTTTGAGTGGTGGAGAACTCCCCGCAATGAACATGATCGATGCTATAGCACGTTTTGTGCCCGGTGTTTTAGGACATAATCAGTCAGCTGAGCAAGATTCTTTCTCAGAGGGTTTATTAGATTGTCCTCATTACACAAGGCCAGAAGTACTCGACACTTCAATAGAAGCTATGTCGGTACCTAAAGTGCTATTAAGTGGTAATCACGAACACATAAAGCAATGGCGTATGTTTAAGTCACTAGAAAGAACATGGACCAGAAGACCAGAACTATTAACTAACCTAGCTCTGACAGCAGAACAAAAGAAAATGTTAGCTTCTATTAAAGAAGATAATAAATGATTTTGTTGATGCCTGTGAACCCTAGGAAGAAGGTATTATGAGTAACATTATTGATATGCTCGAAAAAGAGCAGATGAAAACAGATTTACCAGCATTCGCACCAGGCGACACTGTTGTTGTACAAGTAAAAGTTACAGAAGGTGATAAATCACGTCTTCAAGCATTTGAAGGTGTAGTTATTGCAATAAAAAGCCGTGGCATCAATTCTGCATTCACTGTTCGTAAAATCTCGAACGGTGTTGGTGTAGAACGTGTATTCCAGACACATAGCCCTATTGTTGACTCTATTGAAGTCAAACGTCGCGGTGATGTACGTCAAGCTAAACTTTACTACTTGCGCGAGCTATCTGGCCGTAAAGCACGTATTAAAGAAAAATTGGCAAAAAGATAATCTCTTTTTAAGCCCGTTTTGCTTTAGCAATACGCATAAAAAAAGCCTGAATAATTCGTTATTCAGGCTTTTTTTGTTTTAGTCTATATTCTGATACAGTAATCTATCTTACTGATTCTACTGGTTGTATTCTTATCCATTCAAGATGACTGACAAGCTATTTACCCGTCGGTTTTAGTTCGACCCTCTCACCGTAGAAGAACGAGTTAAACCCTAGTTTAACGATCATATTACTTGACTGAAGATTTAAAGCTCACTGACTTTACTTACTATAGTAATTTATTAACTTAATTGGAAAGTACTAATAGCGAACATAAGTTTTGTCGCCCTTGGTCGGTTTACAATCTAGTTTAGCAGTCTGATGTCATAAAGGTTGGTTAGTCATTTCTCATAATAGTTTGCAATTTAATAATGTTATTATTTTATTTTACTCTATGTTGTTGAATTTAGTTTTTATTTTTATTGGTGTATTTTTTGCATTAATAAGTGAGTAGAGTGGTTTATTTGCATAATAAAAATTATGTTATTCATTCTGCGAATATTTATTCTACGATTATTTATTATAAGAGGTAAACCCAATGAAATTTAAACTTTTAAAGCAATTAATAATAATGTGCTCTATGGTTGCAGGTGTATATGCGAATGCAGGATTAATAAGTAAAGATTACTCAGCAGCAGCAGATGGATTACTGACTGTCGATACTGTTGGTCAAACTGAGTGGTTAGATGTATCAATTTTTTATGGTATGAACTTAGATGCTCTCCAAGGTTCTAATCAGTGGGCGGCTGATGGGTTTCATTTGGCTACAGACGTAGAATTAATCTCGCTATTTAAAAATGTTGGTATCACACTGGGAGTAGACGGAACCGGTTCTCTAGGATTCGGGCTAGGACTAGGACATTCAACGGCTAGCATAGTAGCTATGCAAGATCTCCATGAAAAATTTGGCGGAGGTCCTGGCGGATTACCCTTAATACAGGGAATACTCGCTGATACGAACAACGATGGTTTAAGCAACTTAGGCGGTTTAAATGCAATATCAAGTATTGCAGCCGTTAATCTAGGTATAGATATTTGGGGAGGAGGTTTCCTAACCAATAACGTTGACGATACTGTAGGAGCATTTTTCGTACGTAGTGTTGACGTTCGTGAGCCATCTACGGTTCCTGAGCCATCGACATTTGCTATTTTTTTATTGGCAATGACAGGTTTTGCATCACGTAAATTTAAAAAACAGTCTTAAAATAGTTTACATCATAATTAATTATCGTCGATTTTAAAAGCTGATAATCCTATATATATCATCAGCTTTTTTATTATCAATAAGCATTTATTCGTTGAATAAATGCTTTATTATAAACTATAAATTCAGACATTTTTTAGCCTAATCATTAGTTAAAAATCATTACTTATTTGACTGATAGGTTTTGATCTAGATAATGCTTTTACTTACTTTGTATGGAGTGTACTGAAATTTTCAGTCGTCATATAAATTATCATAAGTTGTTTTATCTAATTGGAATCGAAATGCCTTTCTCTTTACTACATATCTGCTAATCCCTCAAGAGAGTTATATAACACAGCCCTAGGTCACGCGATAGAATCTATATCTGCTATGACTCTTTCGATACCTATAATGTTTTAATGGTAACAATAAAGATAGTAGAAGCCTCTCTATAACTGCTGGTATTAAAGCATGGGTAATTTTTAAAAGGGTAAGTGTTTTTTTATTCCGTTCGTGTACATGAATACCAATAACACATTATCTGATGTACTGGTTGCCGCAGTGTAATGTCTTTACCACAGGTTCATTTTGACAATATTCACTATTAACACTGTCAAAGCTAGCACACGATTTTACAGTGTTGTGAGCGCCATCAACGCTGCCTAAAACAACTTTTGTTATCTAAACAAAGGATAATAAATAATGTTATTTCTATTCAGATAGCGCTTCTAAATTGTCGTCAGTGCTGAAGAATTACAATGCGTTGTTAAATTTTCACTTAAGTTCACTTATGTTCATTTTGTGGTTTATACATAACAACTAAACGATTATATAAAATATTATTAGTTAATTTGTTTGCTTATGTCGATGCAGGTGGCAAAATAGCGACATCTAATTCATAAAGTATAAGTTTAATGACACAACAGCAACGACAAGCGTTAATTTTAGAGATGATTAAAAAAAGCGGTTTTGTCAGCATTGATGAACTTGTTGAACACTTTAAGGTGACACCACAAACGGTTCGCCGAGATCTTAATCAGTTAGCTAAAGTACAAAAAATTTCACGTCATCATGGTGGTGCCGGCATTGAATCAAGTACTGTCAATACTGATTATCAAACACGAAAAATTATGGATCTTCAGGCCAAGGAAAAAATTGCTGCTGAGTTAGTGCGCATGATACCCAATGGAGCATCTCTTTTTATCAATATCGGTACAACCACAGAAACCATTGCGCGTGCCTTATTGGATCATAAAAGCCTTCAAGTTGTGACGAATAACTTAAATGTTGCTTCTATACTGGGTGCCAAGGAAGATTTCTCTGTTGTTATTGCTGGTGGCGAAGTTCGCCATAGAGATGGCGGCGTCATAGGTGAAACAACGGAAGACTTCATTAAAAATTTCCGTATGGACTTTGGTATTATTGGCATCAGTGGTATTGATATCGAAGGTTCACTTTTAGATTTTGATTACCGAGAAGTTAGAGTAGCTCAAGCTATTATTGCCAATTCACGGCAAGTGATTTTAGCGGCCGATCACTCAAAATTTGGTCGTAACGCTATGGTACGCTTAGGTAATATTAATCAAGCAGATCACTTTTTTACCGATGCTCCTCCTCCTGATGAAATACAGAAAATCCTTTCAGATCATAACGTCACTTTACATTTAGTTTAATTTATAATCATTATTTATTAGCACTAACTGTTAGCAATATATAGCTCCTTCTCCTAAGGTTTAGTTTAAAGCCTACTTGCTAAATAAATTTTTTATAATCAACAATTCTTTAATTATCAAAAAAGTATAAAGATATGTTCGTTTATGTTCGTAATTTATTGCTTTGTTTTCACATTGGTTGTATTGTTCAGCAAATAATATCAACGTTAAGTAAAGGCAAGCGACAAAATAGTGAGGGCTAAAGTAATTTCCTCTGGTCGCAACTAAGGAACAATATGAAAGATCAAAGCGTTATTTATGATTTACTCGTTATTGGTGGGGGGATCAACGGTACAGGCATTGCTGCCGATGCAACAGGTAGAGGGTTAAATGTTTTACTTTGTGAAATGAATGATCTTGCCTCCTCAACCTCATCAAATAGCAGTAAACTTATTCATGGCGGTTTACGTTATCTCGAGTACTATGAGTTTCGCTTAGTTCGAGAAGGGCTTGCTGAACGTGAGATCTTATTAAAAAATGCGCCCCATATCATATGGCCTTTACGTTTTCGTTTACCTCATCGTAGTCATCTACGCCCTTCTTGGATGATAAGAATTGGCTTGTTTATGTATGATAACTTAGCTAAACGAGCAACATTAAAGGGCTCAAAGGGAATTAAATTTGATAAAAATAGTCCCGTTGTAGATACAATCACTAAGGGATTTGAATACTCTGATGCATGGGTTGATGATGCTCGGATGGTGGTTCTTAATGCCATTGCCGCTAGAGATAAAGGCGCGAATATTATGACGCGTACTCGTTGCTCAGATGCAAAAAGAGTTGGTGATATTTGGGAAGTAACACTCAATGATAATATCACCGGGGAAAAACAGCTTGTTAAAACTAAAGCGTTAGTAAATGCTGCCGGTCCATGGGTAACAAGTATTTTCGATGAAGCATTAAAAAAGCCATCACCTAAAAAAATTCGTTTAATTAAAGGCAGCCACATTATAGTGCCGCGTATTCATAATGAGTCGCAGGCTTATATTTTACAGAATGAAGATAAACGTATTGTCTTTGTTATTCCTTATGAAGATGACTTTTCTTTGATTGGAACAACGGATATAGAGCATGTCGGCGATCCAGCGACAGCTTGTATTTCAAAAGAAGAAACTGATTATTTAATCTCGGTAGTTAATGACCATTTTAAACACCAAATATCAAACAAAGATATCATCGCGACTTATTCAGGCGTTAGGCCCTTACTCGATGACGAATCAGATTCGCCTGCAGCGGTAACCCGTGATTATACTTTCGAAGTAGATGCACCTAAGGGAAAAGCGCCTTTGTTATCAGTATTTGGTGGAAAAATTACCACTTACCGTAAATTATCTGAAGCTGCAGTTAATGGAATTATTGATCATTTTCCCGATGCGGGTGAATGTATAACAGCAGATACTGCTTTACCAGGGGGCGATTTTGACAATCAACACAATTTACAAACCAGCTTGCAACACCAATATAGCTGGTTACCCTGTCAAATAATTAAGCGTTATGTTCGCTCTTACGGTACGTTAAGTCATAAAATCTTGGCTGGAATTAACTCACTAGAAGGCATGGGTGAGTATTTTGGTGCCGGTCTTTACCAACGCGAGGTAGAGTACTTAATTCAACAAGAATGGGCTGTTGATCTTGAAGATATTATTTGGCGAAGAAGCAAACTTAGCCTACATTTAACCGCCAAAGAAAAATCTGGATTAGCACATTTTTTAGTGACATTTAATTCCAGTAAAAAAGTTACATCTACCAGTGAATAATAACAAATAAAAGCCGAGTGATATTCGCCTGTTCTTTGTAAATACAGTGCTCGCTTTGACGACTTTAGTTTGCTCTGTACTGTATTATCTTTGATAAAGGAATAATAACTTTAAATAATCGCAACTAATTCAATGGCGTTATCGGCTTTATTATTAGGTATATTCTGTCTGTTCAACTCAGTAAACGTAACACTTTAAAGTGTTACGTTTATGTTGTTTTGCTTAATGATTTTAGAATATCCAATTTTCATTAATTAAACACTTCTTGCCAGGAGATAATCCGGTCGTTACCTCGAAATATACCAAAGGTAGCAACAGCGGTAGGGTTATTATTATAGAGGCCATCATTATTCCAATCGTATTCCAACCATTCATAAGCATCATATGAGACACCGATTTGTCCCTGATTATTAGCGCCCGGTGCGGCCAGTTCGATGTCTTGTGTTTTACCGGCAACGAAATCTCCTGAGCCGCCTTGGACATTAGTCAGTGCGGGATCTAAGCTAATATCGGTCAATGAAATATTATTATCATTATAACCTGCACAATTATTATTTAAGCTGGTAATAAAGGCGCTGCCATCAAAATGCTGCACTTTCATCGGTTGCTTAATATCGGAGGTTTCTGATCCAAAGCTATTTTCTAACACTAAGCGACCGTATCGAATTTCAACGCCGGTGGGTAATGCATCAACCGTTTTGGTTACGTTAATGGCGTCTGTATCTATAATAGACGCTGTAGCAATAACAATATCGGAGGTAAATGGCTGAACAAGTGCATTGGCAGAGCGGTTGTAGAAATAATGATCGTCATCTGACAATCGATAGTGCAATACACCTTTGGGTAATGCGACGACACTAGGTAATTGAGTTAAGTCGATTTGACTTAAAGTACCGGTATTTATATTGGCAGTTAACGATAGCCTGTTACCATTAATTCCTCTCGCTAATTGGTCTAATATTGGTGTGGTGATATTGATATTATCAGCAATGAGTTTCATATAATCATTATCGCTACCTTGACTATCCTGAAAATAATTATGGGTAATATTGTCTTGTTTATTATAAGCGGTAATTGCCAATACCGGATTGGTTAAATATGAAATTGCCCCAATACTATTGGTTGCTTCATCTTTTTGGCCGCTATAGGCAAAGGCTTTTCCGGTATTACAGGTCGCAATAAAATAACCATCATCCGCCACTGTTTGGCTAAAGTGATGTGGAATAAAGCGCCCAATGTTAATTGCTTCGCTAGGTATAATAACACCAGCGTTGCCATAGTTACTGTCTTGAACATCTAAATTAAGCAAACCTACCTCTGAATATTGAGCAGCACTATAAATTGAGCTCCCCAATAAAAAATTGTTCAGGGTGACATTTTGAAAGACTGCACTTGTCTTGGTGACTAAGTGACTTAATGCCTTGTAGTCTAGATTACCGTTGACACTGTCTGCTAAGGTTGGGCCGATGCGATTAAGCTTTAGTGCGATTTGTCCCGGCAAGTAATTAGGGGTAATAACAGCGGGAGAAGCAGCATTATAAGCAGTAACAGTCAGGGTGAAATTTTCCCCAGCGGGATAAGTTGTTGTTGCGGTTGCGCTAGCGCCATTTAAGTTAACGCTCCCAGACTTTGCACTAACCATAAGCTTTGCTGGACTCACCCAAAATGAATTACTGCTACCTGATAGGGTAATGCCGCCGATGTCATAATTGGCATGTAATCGAATTTTTCCTGCATCGTTATATATCGGTGTCGGTATTGTCGCGATACTGTTGGCACCAAAATTTAATAGCGTATCAGTAGCATTTGAGTGTTTGGCAATGTCTTTGTTATTGACACTAAAACTCAGACCACTGCTGCCACCGGGATCGACATTTTCCTGAGAGAGTCCAACCTTAATATCATTGTTAAATAAACCACTACAGACGCCATTAGTATTTTTCACCGCTTGAATCTTTAACGTTTCAGCAAATACCGAGCCTGCTGTTTGATTGGGTATTATGGCGTTATTAGCTGTACCTGAAAGAAACCTAAAACCGGCATCGGTAAATGCCATATCACAACTATTGCTACTGTTATCGTCACACACTACTGGGTTAGCTGCCTCAATAGTGGCATTAGCCAGCGAAAAAGTCAGCGTTTCAACTACCGTATGATCAACATTAACGATAGTACTGCCGCTAAAGGTTGGTGAACTAATGACTGTGCTGTTAGCAATAAAATCAAGGGTTACAGACTCGGTACTTAAAGTTGAACAGCTGTCATTGAGACAAGCTTTAATGGTCACAGATTCAGTATCACAGGTTAATCCTTGGCCATCATGTACAATTTCATAATGATGAATAACGGGACTACAAGCATGAGTTTCTCTATAAATAGTAGAAATTTCGTTGGTAGTTAAAGCTTCTCGATAGACTTTTACTTCATCAATATCTCCGGTAAATCGATTTCTTGCTTCGCCTAAATCTGTTTCTCCACCAATAGTTGTTGGGCCTGTATCTTCTCCCCAAGTTCCGCTGTAGGTATTACTGGTGAGGCCTCCGGTAATTGTTTGCGCCTCGCCATTAATAAAAATCTGTCTGGTTTTGGTTAAACTATTATGCACCGCGGCAACAAATGTCCAGGTATTTACAGGAATAGATGTTGTTGTATCAACACTTACAGGATTTACACTTCGTGCATAAAATCTTAATTTACCATTGCCTGGATCGCCTAAACTAAAGCCAAAACCACGGGTGTTTTTTTCATCATCGATAAATATTCTTGAACCAGCATTAACATTACTTGGGTTGATCCAAGCCGTTACTGTGAAACTGTCTGTTAAGTTTTCAAAGCTATCGGGTAACACTACGTAATCATCTACGCCATCAAAACTGCCATAACGACAAGTGCCTGGATCACCGGTAATGGCGGCAGTAACTGACGCAGTTAATGCGCCATTAATTGCTTGTGCGCTAAAATTACCAATTTCATCAACAACTTCACCTGCATTCCCTGACCATATTTGCTCGTCAAAATGATATTCGGCCGCAGGTGTTATTGTCCTGCAAGGATGTCGTTCGGCCATAATAGTGGCTACTTGTTCTGTAGTTAATGCGCTTTGGTATACGCGCACCTCATCCATTAATCCATGAAAGTCATAACTTGCATTAATAGACCAACCACCGATGCGTAATTCACTATCGATAAAGGCTCGGTTATTATTGGGCGAGTTCCTTCGCTGTGTTAGCTCCTGTTCGACACCGTCAATATGTATGCGATTACTCGTTACACTGCCGTTAGTGAACTCGACAGCGATATGATGCCAACTTTTGGCTAATCCGGCACTAGCAACACCATATATATCATTATTGCCGGTATTAAATCCTATCGAACCATCGATTATCCAAATGTCGTGGATCCTCCAACCAATGGGCATGGTATTAGTTGTTCCATCCCAATTCATCCAAAAGGTAACGGTGGTTTTTACCCCGATGGTGCTGGTATCTAATGGCAACCCCGTTACCTGAATAGCACCATCATTTTGACTAGCATATCCGCAGGTACCAGGATCACCGGTTAAAGCAGGCGTAATGGTTTGCGGTATAGAATTATTATTAACCTGGGCATGATAACCATTGCCGGTATTGTCGAGTATCTCACTTGGACTCATATTCCAACTAGCTTCCTCAAATCGGTATTCTAGAAGCGGGGTGGGAGTTAACTTGCAATTAAGTGCGCCAATGATGTTGCTGGCGCCTAATGTAACTGCACCAGTGGTAGTAAATAAGCCACCACAAGCATCACCAATCCCCTCTAACATAGTGTTTTGTCCAGTCAAAATATAAGAACTCGCAAAAAAGGTACCAATGATACTCGCGTTTTCGCCAGTCGCAGTATAACTTGCTGCATTCCAAGTGATGGTGCTGTCAGCCGTTACATTAAGTAACACCATTGTTGTATTGGCAGCAAAATCAAAAAAAGAGTCACTATTGATAAGCCAATGTCCTTTCTGACCTTTGCCATCAAAAGTGATTGTTATACCCGCAGTGATTGAAAGTGCTGTTGCATGGTAAATACCGGCATCTAGTTTAGTATCTAGGGTCATTGCCGTAGGGAGTTCATTTGTTGAAGGTGCTTGTATGGCAGCTAAATTAGCTTTTATTTTTTCAAGTTGAATTCGTTGATCTTCGATAGGGGCATTGATAAGAAGTGTCGGGCTTCTCTGCGTAGTTGTGCCGCCGACCGTTGCTCCTGTTCCAAGTGTAATAGTGGTTCCTGCTGTTGCATCGCCTATCACTTTTGCGTTTATGCCTAAAGTTAAAGCGCCTATTCCTGCTTGAACATTACCACCGATTGTAGTGTTTTCACCGAGTGTTAAGGCAGTACCAGCCTGAGCATTACCACCAATGATTGCGTCTTCACCGATGTCCGTAGATCCTAAAGAACCAGAAGTAAGGTTGCCGATAATGACTGATTTCTTACCAACACTTATTGCGGCTCCTGCTGTAAGATCACCGTTAATTTTTGCAGATGCACTGAGCGTTACCGATGCTGCTGTGTGAAGGTTGCCACCAATGGTTGTATTCGCGCCAATATTTCCAGCGGCCATGGCCTGTACATTGCCATTAATTATTGAATTTATCCCCATGACTACTGCCGCACCAGAATAGACTGTTAAGCTATCTAAAGGGGGATCTAGTTTTGGCGGTAGATCTGCTTTTGCGTTAGAGCAAACAAAAAATATCAGGAATAAAAAGTATTGCGATGTATATTTCATAAAGTCCGTTTCTTATTATTTATTGTTATCTAAAGGGTATTGGCCAAAAAAAAGACCTTATACTGCCATTTATTGATAAATATTAGCCTCAGGTAGAATGTTGATCTAATAATTACAATTGTCTTAATGGGTAGATATTAATATTCGACGAACGGGTAGCAGATGTGGGAAACGTTAATTAAGAGGGCTAGATGTTGATAACCCGATAATAAGACCTATTAAGGTATTATGATTAACGCTGCCACTTCTTTTTACCCTGAGAAAAGTCAATACAGCCTTGTTAGTGCCAATGACTTTGCCCGATTTATGATAATTTATTCAATGGTTTGACGTGTAAATCTGAATAACTGATTTTAAGTTAACACATAAATACAATTTATAGCTTTAAATATTTAAAGTAATAACTCTAAAGTTTTTGTCACTTGGCTCCAACCAATACAAAAAGTAGACTTGGCGGCGCTTATTCAGCAAGTAACTTTATTGAATTGGTGCTGATACTGTTATTGGTAAAAAAGATTGTACCAATGGCGAGCTCAGAACTTCTGCTGATGGTCTTGCCGTCACTGAAGTTCCCGAGCTTGCAAGGCTGTGGTTATTCGCTCTTGCACTTTTCGGTTTAGCAATTAAAGCGCAAGGTAAAAAAGCATAAACAAGTATCTTAGTCATACATAACCACTCCTTTAGGAGTCGTTTTAATTTGTTAGCTGACATATTTGGGCATTATTGCGATATAGACTCACTGCAACGCAAGATGTCATTGTTCAACAATATTCACCTATAATAATCTCTTAAATATAGTGTATATCACCACTACGTTATAATAACGTCATCATCAAATTTAGCTAACAACGTGCTGCTATTTTTAAATGGCTTAACGATCGTTAAATAATCATTTATTCTAGAATACCGCTAAGAAGACCAGTCTAATAAGTATGAAAATAAAGATGCAAGACAATTAATTCACTACTATAGAAACAATAAGGTTCAAGTTACTCTGGTGTTGAGGCATTGCGAATTTCAAACTTTTCTAACATTTTTTCACTTAAAATCGGGCTGTAATAGTTAACGTTATTTCTACCTGAATTTTTAGCTGCATACATGGCAATATCGGCATTTTTAAGTAACGTTTTACTGTCATTTCCGTCATGAGGAAATTTGGCGACACCAATACTTGCTGAACTTTTAACCCGTTGATCATCAATATGATACAAAGCACTAATACTTTTGTGCATTCTTTCAACTATATGCGCAAGGCCATCATCATCAGGGGAGATAATAATGATAATGGCAAATTCGTCACCTCCTAAACGAGCTAAAAGGTCGTGAGCTCTTAAGCATGATTGCAATCGTTTACCTATTTGAATAATCAACTGATCACCTGCGTCGTGGCCCAAGGTATCGTTAACTTCTTTAAAATGGTCGATATCTACAAAGACAATGGCAAAATAACTGTCCTTTTTAGCAACTAATTCGTTTAATTTTTGGTTTAAATAATAGCGATTAGCCAATCCTGTTAAGGCGTCGTAGTTTGCTCGTTGATGCAGCTCTATCAACTTTTGTTTTTTAAACATGATATAACGAATTGAAACTGCAAGCGTAATAAGTGATAACACCATAAAGAGGTAGTACCAAATGGGCATGGCAACTTTGATCATCATTGTCGATTGATCTCGACTCCATACGCCATCACTGTTTGTTCCTTGGACAACAAACTGATAACTGCCCGGATCTAAATTAGTGTATTGAACAAAATTAGTATTCTCACTGTAAACCCAATCACTATCAAAACCTTTAAGCTGATATCGGTAATGGTTGTTTTTAGGTGCTGTATAATCAAGCGAAGCAAAATAAATTTGAATATTGGGGTTTTCACCATCGAGAACCAAGCTTTCAGAAAATGTTTTATCACTGACTATTACCGTGCTCTTATTGGCAACTAGGATCTCAGTTATTTGGATCGGGGGGTTAAAGTTATTTTGCGATAACTTATCTGTTTCAACACGAATTAAGCCTTTGTTGGTCCCTAATAGTAAGGTGTTATCAACGATGGCAATAGCCGCTTCAATGAAGTTAAAATTTTTGTCCAAGAGTAAAGACTTATACTGAGTTACTTGCTGAGTATAAATGTTATACATGTAGAGTTCATTGCTGGTAGTAAACCAAAGTCGACTCTCTCCTTGAGCGATAACTGATTTTAATTGACCGTTGAACAGGTCATTTTTTTTGGTCATTGTTTTAATATTAACAGTGCGTTTATCAGGCCCCGAAAAAGATAAACGAACCAGCCCACCGCCTTGTGTGCTTGCCCAAATATCTCCAGATGCTAGACGAATTATGCCACTGACCCTGACATTTGCGCCGTTAATACCAAGATTGTATTGGGTTGATGCGCCAGTGTTAAGGTCGACTTTAAATATACCGTCAGTGGTTCCCATCCACATAGCGCCATTATCGTCGATAAGCGTTTGATAGGTAAAATTCCCTTCATCGTAATATTTATTATTTTCGGTATTGAGAAATTGTTTATTGATGCCCTTTTCTTGATCAAACAATAGTAATCCAACGTTTATATAGCCTGTTATCCATATAGCCATCTCATTGTTTTTATCTTGGGTGAGTGTATAAAATTCGTTACTTGGAAAGCCTTGTGAATTGCCATTAGCATTATCAAAGTGATTTAATGTATTGGCTTGATGATTGAATAAGCTAATACCTTGATCAGATGATAACCACATGAGTTCATTATTTATGAGAGAAATATTCCAAATGCTATCATGAGAAAATTGATATTGAGTCAGGCCATCTAAATTTATATGGCTAATTTCACTGGTCTCTAAGTCGAGGGTATTAAGCCCTTGTCCGGTGGCTAACCATGCTATATTTTTATCGATGACTATGTGGTTAATTAAATTACTTGAAAGACCTTTGTTGTCAGCTTTTCTAGGGTATATATAGCTTGCGCTCGTATATGGACTATAGGTGGCTATACCATTGTCGGTTGAGATCCATGCCATGCCTGAACGATCAAAAAATATGTGGGTGATCATATTAGAAGGAAGGCTTGAAAGAGAAAAGGGTTGATTTTTAATATGTTGATAAGTATTCGTTTGTGGTGTAAATATTGTTATTCCTTTATAGGCATGGCCAATCCACAAATCACCTTGCTCGCTCAAAGACAAAGCATAAATGCTGTTATCGGCAAGGCTATTAATATTATTTGGCGTATGCTTAAAGTTTTTAACCGCTTTCGTCTTAGGGTTGTATGAAATAAGACCGTCTGCTTCACTACCCATCCAAAGTATGCCTTGGTTATCAGTAACGGCAGTCATCGTTACTTTACCAAGAAGTGTTGTGTGCTCGGCATTATCGGTCACTACTGCTTGTAAAATCATTTGCTCTCTATTTAATAAAGCGAGACCGTTAGATGTTATCGTATATATCTGTCCCAGTTTATCTTCTACCATAGCGTAAATAGTAACAAGGTACTTATTACCATTTGAAAAGTAAGGTATAAATTGAAAGTTATCCTTTATTTTATTGTATAGGTTTAGTCCGCTACCTGTGCCAATCCATAACTCGTTTTGATGATTAACATGCAGAGATACAGTCCAGTTTGAATATAAACTATTAGGATTTTTAGCATCTTGTAAGTAAATGACAACACTACCATCAGGACGAATTTTATTTAGCCCATGTTCGCTTGTTAACCAAATATTACCGTCATTGTCTTCTACTATGTTAGTAATAAAATTGTGGCTTATGTGCCGTGGGCTACCTGGAGAGAACTTGTAATGCTCAAATGCTTTACCATCAAAGCGACTAACTCCAGCATCTGTTGCCAGCCAAATAAAGCCATTGCTTTGCTGGAATGTTTGATTGATATTAAGTGAAGGAAGGCCATCTTGAACATTGAGTAACGTAAAACGATATTGTTGAGCGAGAGCAGGCAGTGAAACAAAAAAAATATTAGCCAATAAAATCAATAGAATGATTTTATTAATTAATTGTCCTAAAAATAACTTATAAATAGCAATAATACGTCTCGTTATCTATCATCAGAAATACTGGGTTATATTTACTTAATTACTACAGTAAAAGTGGCTAAGTACGAAATTACGTTGTCCCTGATAATAACAGGATTTTTCGGTCAAGCTTGTTACTATAGTTTTTAATCTGATGACTTATTTGTAGTAATAGGGTTAACAGCTTTTTTAACAAACAATGAGTTGCAGCGCACCTTAAGTTAATTCAATGGCACTACGAATAAACACCAAGAAAACCTTAGCAAATTTTCTATATATTGCAACTATGTACTATAACTTGCTTGATCTAAACAGTAATTTTACCTTTTTAACTGCCATATAGCGTTAGATCGTTATTTAGATAAAGGTATAGTTTCGCTAGTCGTTTCATTAATTGCACGTTACCCATTAGTTAATTTGTGTATAATTTAAAAAATTAATGTAAGTCTGTTTAAAATACGAGTATCAGAACTGTGCTAAAAAAAACGTTAAATAAAATTTCTTCAATAACACTCTTTTTTATTACAATTGCTACAACCGAGGTTGAAGCGTTAGAAACTATATTTAATGCAGATATTACTGTCGACAGTTCTTTTATTGATAATAATACTTTTTCTAAAAATGTAATACGCGGTCTGCTCAATGTTGGCTTTGAAACAAACCTAACTAACCTTATTGGCAAGCAAAGTTATATTTCAGTAGGGTATGCTGTACAACGTGGTGAACAAGGTTCTGATATTGCTATTGATATTCAAGGGTTTAGTAATATTGATGAACAAGACTTTAACCATGCATATGAAGTTATTTTTGCGGTAAAACTCAACAAAAAATTATTTATTAAGCTAGGACAGATGGACGCCAATAGTGATTTTGCCTTCACAGAATATGGTCTGGAATTTATTAACTCTTCTATGGGGGTGAGTCCAACAATTCAAGGTCTTCCCACCTATCCTCAGCCAAGTATAGGTATTTATAGCCAATATAAATTAAATTCAGCGATAACAACTCGACTTGGTTTTTACGAAAGTAGTGCTAAGTATAATCACTTTGATGATTTTTTCTCTATTGCCGAAGTGCAGTGGCACTATCAAGGTCATAGTTCGGTGAAATTGGGTGCTTGGAATCATTCATATCTTGAAAATGGCGATCGAATATCAGCAAGCTCAACAGATATCTATATCGTTGCTGATCATTATTTTAATGAAAAAGTTAGTGCTTTTATGCAATGGGGACAAGCAAAGAAAAAAGTCGTTGCTGTAGATCAGCATTTTAGTCTTGGTGTTAAATACCGAGGACTTTTCAGTGAAGAAGATACCTTGGGCCTAGGGTTCACCCAAGCGGATGTTGT
Organism: Colwellia sp. BRX10-9; assembly: GCF_014077405.1. Lineage (NCBI taxonomy): Bacteria > Pseudomonadati > Pseudomonadota > Gammaproteobacteria > Alteromonadales > Colwelliaceae > Colwellia > Colwellia sp. BRX10-9. Next base: position 23,986 of record NZ_JACGVV010000038.1, read on the forward strand.
TGGAGCGGATAGTGAGCAAGTTACTGAGTTATTTTATCTATTTCCAATAAATGACAAAATAAATATCAAACCTGATCTTCAATTTATTTCATCACCTTCTGGAGACAAATCAGTAAGTGATTTACTCATCTTTACTTTACGCTTAACCGCCCAATTTTAGGGGAGATAAATAACCACAAGAAATCGTTTATTTATCGACATGCTTTTTCTCTTACCAGTTAAACATCTTCTTAATATTTCAGACTTACCCTAAGGTTACTTTTGAATAATTTTAATCCTAGCGGACTTTGCTATAAATAAACTGTTGTTCTAATATTATATAGCTATTAATACCTTGATAGCGCTCAAATTTAATTATGTTTTAGCTGTCAAATCGACAGTTGACGTCTATTATAAAATAGAAGGAACTTTTGGATTTAGCTAAATATGATATCAAAAAATGTTAACACAATAGCGCCCCAACAATACGTGACTAATGATTCACTGCACCAATTATTTGATGCAGTGAATGTTGTTTCTGTGCAAGGATATGATGAAAATCGGCGGGTCATTTATTGGAATATAGGTAGTGAATTACTTTACGGTTTTACCCAGCAAGAAGCTCGCGGACAAAAATTAGAAGACTTAATTATCCCCGCCGCTATGCGTGATTCAGTTGTTGCGGCACACAATGATTGGATAAACAAAGATATAAAAATTCCTACTGCAGAGATCATCTTGTCTCATAAAAATGGCAATGATATTAATGTCCTTTCAAGTCATGTCATGTTTACTAATCAATATAATAAAAAACAAATGTACTGTATTGATGTCAATTTAGCTGATGTTAAGTATGCACAGTCGCAAGCGCTATTCAAAGACCATATGCTTAAAACCATTATTGATGCTATCCCTGATTTATTCTTCTTAATGGAAGTCGATGGGACCATTATCGATTATCGTGCAAGCGAACAAAAAAAACTTTACGTTTCACCCGCGCACTTTATTGGCCAACGTATGACTGATGTCTTACCTAGTGAGGTCGTTAAAAAATTTGAAACTCATTTGGCTAAAATACAACAGCAAGAAGAGATGATAACTTTCGAATATGAGCTAAATATGCCTTATGGATTAGCATATTTTGAAGCTAGAATGAGCTATTTGGCAAAATATAACCAAATAGTAACTATTATTCGGGATATTAGCGAACAGTACAAGTCTGCTGAAATAATTCGCAACCAAGCTTATTTTGATACCTTAACTTTATTACCTAACCGGTTTTTATCACTCGACCGTTTATCACAAATGCTGATTGAAGCCGAAAGAAATAATGAGCAAATAGCCGTCCTTTTTCTTGATTTAGACGATTTCAAGAAAGTTAATGACTCATTGGGTCATGAGATGGGGGATAAAATACTGATCAAATCGGCAAAGCGCTTAAATAACGTTGTTCGAAAAGAAGATACGGTTGGCCGCTTAGGAGGGGATGAATTTATTGTACTGTTACGCGGAATTACCTGCCATCATGATGCAACAATTATTGCTGAAAATTTACTCCAAGCCTTTAGAGAACCTTTTAATATTGATAGCAGAGAATTAATACTTACCTTAAGTATTGGTGTTGTTGTATACCCTGAAAATGGCTGTTCTAGCTCTGATCTACTGCGTAATGCTGACACGGCAATGTATGAAGCAAAATCTTTAGGTCGCAATACGTATTCATTTTTTACTAAAGAAATGAATATTGTGATGTTGCGCCGTTTTGAAATTGAAGAACAAATGCATGGCGCACTAGAACGTAATGAATTTGAGCTATATTATCAGCCTCAATTAGATGTCAAAAGTGGCCATGTTATTGGTGTTGAAGCACTGTTGCGATGGCATAATTCTGTTTTAGGTAATATCGCGCCAGTTGAATTTATTCCTATTGCCGAACACACCGGCCTTATTGTGCCGATTGGGCGGTTTGTTATTAAACAAGCATTAAGCTTTTTAAATGTATGGCAAAAACAAGATCATAAAACATACACTATGGCTGTGAATATATCGCCTCGGCAATTTAGAGATGTTGAGTTACTCACTTTTATTAAAAACTGTCTTGATGAGGAAGTGATTAATGCGAGCAGTTTGGAAATTGAAATTACTGAAGGGGTGTTAATGAGTGGTCAATCTTATATTCATGACGCCTTGATTGAAGTTGAAAGACTGGGTATAAAACTATCAATGGACGATTTCGGTACTGGGTATTCATCATTAAGTTATTTAAGAGAATATGCCTTTGATGTGCTCAAAATAGATAGAAGCTTTATTCAAGGGATCACAATAAATAAGGCTGATTGTCAGTTAGTTAAAACTATTATTGTTATGGCACATAGCTTAGGTATGACTGTTGTTGCCGAAGGCGTTGAAACTCAGTCACAGCTTGCTTTACTAGCAGAGTTAAATTGTGATTTAGTGCAAGGATATTATTTTAGCCGACCAAAACCAGCCGAGCAATTACTTGATTTTTCAGCTCACTTCAAACCCAAAGCGTAACATGATTGCTAACGTTTACAACTCTGTTATTAGCAGAGTGAACACCACCGTAACAGGCATTCTTTTGTGGGGCTATTTAGCAATACCGTTAACCAGTATCAATTAAGCACTTTAATTTTACGCTACTAATCTGTAATACTTCATTAATAGGCTAATATCTTAATGAAGTGCTCGCCACAAAGAAGCCTCAATTGATTAAAAATACCTACTGACTTGCCAAGAGGCAATTATAGCGATGACTAATCACTTGAGCGCTAGTATTATCATAAAAATTGACCTATAACTAAATATTAAAATGATTATTATCATTACGTTATAAATTGAGTTGGGGCTGTGTATATGCAAAGAATGGGTTCAATTACCAAGTATTTGGCATTTTTAAGTGGGATAATTTTTAGTTTAACGCTGATATTTTATAGCTACTCCTACATTTTAAAAAGTCAGCTTTTAGAGCAAGGAGAATATATACTTAGCGATTTAATGGATACCACAGCTTATGGATATGATGTTATTGAGTCATTAAATAACCAAAACTTTACTTATTGCTCTGATGAAAATTTATTAGCAATGCGAAAATCTCAATTTGAATCAAATGACATTAGGGACATAGGCTTCCTCGAAAATGGCGTATTGACCTGTACCACAGGAATTGGCATCTTAAAAACACCCATCAAGGGACCTAGCTATGACTTTATGCTGGACGGCCATGAATTCTGGTTTAACCATAAGTTGATCACTTTCGATAGAAAGGTACAAGGTATTGTTATTCGTAAGGACAATTATAATTTAGTCGCATCATTTCAAGGTGTTTTGTATGAACACAGAAAATTTAAAAACTATGAACTGCTAGCACTCAAAGGTGAAGAAATTATTCATCTTTTTGGTGAACCTGGAATATATCAAAAAAAATCAACAAGTAGTCAGCCTTATTTTAGCTCAGGATTACTATCGCACTCTTTTGAATTTTGTGGCCCTAAAGGATTAATCTGTGTGGCTATTGTGCAAAAAAACTTTTCAGAATTCCAACTTGCACCTGTTTTATTAATTTTAATGTTTATTTCTTTGATTTCAGGTGTGGCAACTTTACATGCTTATCAATCGATTTATAGTTACATTTATAGTACCAAAAGAAGAATAAAATTAGCCTTATCTTTTAAAAGTATTAAGCCACATTATCAGGCTATTGTTGAGTTACAAACGGGTAAGGTTATTGGCTGTGAATTACTGGCTCGATTTGAAGACCATATTGGTCCGCTTTACCCTGATCAATTTATTTCAGTGGTGGCTGAATTAGATATGTCTTGGTCGATGACGGAAGACCTTATCTTGCAAGCCATTGACGATTTTAAAGATATTAAGATTATCAATGAACCCTTTTATCTTTCCATTAATGTTTATCCTAAAGATATCAATAACGGTAATATCCTCAAAGGAGTCGAACTGTTTAAAAATATAACACCGAATCTTGAAGTTTGCTTTGAGGTAACAGAAGATGAAGAGTTACATTACAGTAAAGTGGGCAATACCTTAGAAGTACTGTCAAAAAGTCGTATTAAAATTTCTATTGATGATTTTGGCACCGGTTACTCTAATCTATCTCAATTAAAGCTGTTAGATATTGATACCTTAAAAGTTGATAAGTCATTTATTGATGAAGTTGAGACAGGCTCAATTAGATCAACCCTAATACCAAATATTGTTTCAATAGCGGATAAGTTAGGCGCGAGTATTATTGCAGAAGGTATTGAAAATAGATTACAAGTAGACGAATTACTGAAAATGGATATTAAATTTGGTCAAGGTTGGTATTACACAAAAGCTTTACCATTAGCAGAATTTAAACATTATTTGATCAATAATAGTGACTACAAATTTGATTAGTAAACCTAGGTGATTCTTGGTTTTATAACCGCTAATTTATAGTCTTATCGATTAAGCATATTGGCTGTTAATTTAACTAAAAACCCCTCAACAATTTTTGTTCAGGGGTTTTATAAGATTAATCTTTTATCAGTTGTTTAATTTTCGCCGCAGAGAAAAAATTATATAAAACAGGTAAGACAAATAAGGTTAAAAAAGTTGCGGTGACTAATCCGCCAACAATAACACTCGCGAGGGGGCGTTGTATTTCTGCACCCACGCCATTAGACATCATCATCGGGATCAACCCCAAAGCGGAAGTCATCGCGGTCATTAACACTGGACGTAGTCGCGATGTCGCACCGTCGAAAACTGCTTGTGACGTTGATAAGCCTTCTCTAATATGCTGGTTTATCCGCTCAACCATAACAACGCCATTGAGCACAGCAACACCAAACAACGTAATAAAACCAATAGAGCTCGGCACAGATAAATATTGTTCGCTAAGATAAAGCGAGAATACACCGCCAATAATCGCTAACGGTACATTAACCAAAATTAACATTGCCTGACCCAACGAGCCAAAAGCAAAATAAAGTAACAAAGCAATTAATGCCAATGAGAGTGGCACCACCAGTAATAGCCTCTGTTGCGCACGTTGTTGATTCTCAAATTGACCACCAATAACCACAGAATAACCTGAGGGTAAGTCTACTGTGCTGGCAATTATTTCACGAATATCAGCAACAACACTGCCCATATCTCTATCTTGTACATTTGCTTGAATAACGACTCGGCGTTGAACATTATCTCTACGTACCTGTGGCGGGCCTGACTCAAAGGTGATGGTGGCGATATCTCCTAAACGGACCCAAGCACCTGTTGGCGATTGTAAACGAAGGTCTGCAATGGCTTCTGGACTGTTACGATATTTTTCTTCTAATCTGACATAAATATCATAGCGCTCATTACCGTTAATTATCTGCCCAGCACTCACCCCGCCAATGCCATCTTTAATGACATCCATAACATCGCCAACCGACAAACCAAAACGAGAAAGTTGCTGTCTTTTTGGCTCTATGACTAATTGGGCTTCTCCTGCTATTTGCTCTAAGGCGACATCGCGCGCGCCTTTCACCTCTTTTATCGCCGCTGCAATTTCTTCGCCTTTACTGGCGAGTACGGACAATTCTGGACCGAATAATTTAATAGCCAGTTGCGCTTTGACCCCAGACAGTAATTCATCAACACGGGTCGCAATTGGCTGTGAAAAATTAAGCAGTAAGCCAGGAAATTGTTCAAGGTCCTCTGCCATTAACGTTTGCAATTCGATGCGACTTTTAGCACTATGCCATTGTGATATTGGCTTTAATCCTAGGTATATTTCAATGTTATTAACGGGCTCAGGATCGCCACCGATTTCAGCCCGGCCAATGCGGCTGAGTGCGTAGGTTACCTCAGGAAACGCCATTAACTTTTCTTCAAGAATAGGCGCTACTGCTAACGCTGTTTCCAAACTCGATGATGGCGCTAAAGTGACCCTTAAGTTAATGGTGCCTTCTTCAAGTTCAGGTACAAACTCTGTGCCTATTTGGGGGACCAATGATATAGCTGCAACCAGTAATGATATGCAAGTAAACACCACAAGCTTAGGGCGTTTCATCGCGGCTTTAAGACTTGTTCGATAGAGCTTATCTAAAGGCGTTAATATAAAACTTTCCCTTTCTTTTACACCTTTGTTAAACATAAACGTTGCTAGTGCCGGCACTACAAAAAGTGCTACTAGGATGGCAGATATTACGGCTAAAATAATGCTAATAGCCATAGGTTGAAAAAGTTTAGCTTCAACCCCTTCAAAACTAAAGAGTGGCGTAAAGACCACCAAAATAATGGCTGCGGCAAAAAATACCGGGCGAGCAACTTCTTTTCCTGCAGCCTTTAGCTGTAGTGGGATATCTTGTTGCTGGCTATTTTTATGGTTGGGATCGCTAGAGTGGTGTAAATGTTTAAAGATATTTTCAACCATCACCACCGAGCCATCAACTAACATACCTATTGCGACCGCAATCCCGCCTAATGACATTAAATTAGCTGATAACCCTAGCCAAGACATTACCATTAGCGCAATAGCGACCGAGATAGGTATCGAAATTAACACCAAAAATGTTGCGGTTAAATTCATTAAAAATAAGGCGAGTATCACCGCAATAAATATAAAAGCTAAGGCAAGTGCTTCAACAACAGTATTAACCGCTTGAGTAATTAAATCGGCTTGGTCATAGAAAGGCTCAAAGCGCACACCTTTGGGTAGGGCTTGATTAATCATGGGTATTCGAGCGTTAATTCCGTCAATGGTGGCCTTGGTATTTGCGCCAATACGCTTTAATACGATACCTGAAACGACTTCTCCCAAGCGTTCAACTTCGCCATTTTTGGTTCTGCGTGTCATGGTCGCCGCGCCTTGACGAATTTCACTCCCCAAAGTTACTTTGGCGAGATCTGCGATAGTGACTACCGTGCCAGACACGGTTTTCACTGGCACCTGCTTAATGTCTGCTAATCCCGCTTCACCACTATTAAACCAACCTGTGCCTCGTATAACTAATTGCTCTTGTCCTCTATTCATATACCAACCACCCACATTGGCATTGTTGTTTTCAAGTGCGGTAACTATGTCATCTTGGCTTAACTGATAAGAAAGTAATTTACTGGGTTCAATGTTGACTTGATATTGGCGAACACTACCACCAAAAGATAAAACATCAGTTACGCCATCTACTGGCATAACCAATAATTTCACTAGCCAATCATTTAAACTTCTTAAGGTCATTGAGTTATAACCCGCCTCTTTGTCAGCAATGAGTAAGTACTGAAAGACCTGACCTAAGCCTGAGGTATTAGGCCCCATTGCAGGTGAACCAACGCCTTGAGGGATTAGTGCTTTTGCCGCTTGTAGCCGCTCAAAAACTAATTGACGAGCAAAATATATATCGGTGCCTTCTTTGAAAACCACAGTAACGCCAGATAGTCCCGTTTTTGATATTGACCGTACTTGTTCAACATCAGGCAAGGCATACATCACCGCTTCAATCGGGTAGGTGATGAGTTGCTCTACTTCTTCAGCGGCTAAGCCAGGTGCTTCGGTATTTATCGCTACTTGAACATTAGTGACATCAGGAAATGCATCTAGATTTAAATTTGGAATGGCAATAATAGCGGCTGCCATAGTGGTGATGAGTGCAATAACCACCAGTAGCCGATTATCTATCGACCAATCAATCATTTTATTTAACATCGTGTTATTCCTCATTAGTGGCCGTGTGGATCAAATCCACTTTTCGCTATTTCTGAAGCCACAAAAAAGGCACCTTGGGTAACCACTCTTGTGTTGGCGGCAATACCGATGATTTGACGGTAATTGCCTAAAGGCTGACCTAATTCAACTTCAACAGCCTCAAATTCACCCGGATGGTCTTCAACAAAGACAGTCCAATCGCCATCAGCCCCACGCATTAACGCTGTTTCGGGCACTGCGATTACGGCAGTTTGCGTGTCAAATTGAAAGTTAACATCTACAAACATCCCTGAGTGTAATGAATCATCTTTATTTTCAACAGACAGCCTAACAATTCTAGTACGGGTTGTTGGGTCGATTGTATGGGCTTCTTGAATAACCAAGGCATGATAAGTTTGGCCAGCAAACTCTATTTCAGCCCTTGTCCCCGCGGGTAAGTTTAGTTTTTTGTTGGGTGAAACACGCGCCTCTACCCATAAGCTTTCTTCGTTAGCCAAAATCATAATTTGTTCACCGGGTGTGACTCGCTGTCCTTGTGAAAAATCATCACTTAATACCGCTCCTGCGCGCTGCGCTACTAAAGTATATTCACCTAAGTTTGATGAATTGTTTTTAACAATATCTTCAATAGCGTTTTTTGTTAGCCCAAATGCGGTCAAACGGCTAAAAGCGGCGATGTAATCAGTTTCACTTTTTAGTAAAAGACTCTCGCTTAACGTACCCTTAGTTAATTTTTTTGCCCGTTGCCATTCACTATACGTTACCCGATAATTAGCTTGTGCTGCAGCAACAGATTCACTAAATAACGTGACTAATGGTTGGTCTTTTTCAACATGTTCACCTAAGGTCGCATGACGACTTATGACCACTGACTCTGTGCGTGGTGAGACGATATAACTGGTGTAACCATTCGCTTTTATTTCTCCTGGGGCATAAACACGTCGTGCAAAAATCTTGGGTGTTAGCATCGATACTTTAATATTTGCTAGTGTTAATTGTGCCGTGGTAAAGCTAACCCCTGCTTTGTGCGTGTCTTCGGTTATTTCGACAGCAAGAGCAGGAATAGCTAAGGTGGTTAAACCATAAAATAAAACACTCAGTAGGTTTAGTGGCTTTGGCTTTTTATTGGTGTTGATCATTGTTATCTCTTAATTTAAAGGTAAACGTTGCAACAACACTAAATTCAATATTTAGTGTTAAGTAAACTTGTTGCGAAAAATTGTTATAAAATTAAATTAAGCGATGGGGGGGCGTATAAGTTGTTCTATAAAGTTGATGTTGATATCGATAAGATAAAAATATTGATTGGGAATTAATAGCTTAGTGACAGTCGAAGTTGATTTTTTTGTTAAAAACCATTGGCTGTGTGAACCTTGACAGTGCCCACAATGATGACAGTCTTTGACGTTATGCTCAGTATCAGAGGTTGCATTGAGTCGCGCTTGATTGTCAACTTCATGAGAATGTTCAGTTTGTAAATGTTGAGCGTCAAGCTGATGATTATTGTCTGAATTAGCCACAGCAACAAACGATTGCAAGGCAATCGATAGTACTATTAAAAAGCCAAGCCAAATGTTTTTCATTTTTACTGCATTCTTCAATTTACAAACAGAGACTGGCGGATGCTAAGCTAAATTATATTCTTAGT
>NZ_JACGVV010000047.1:0-23504 GCF_014077405.1 Colwellia sp. BRX10-9
CACACGGTAAAGCAAATGCCCAAGCTTGTTTGAATAGCGCGTAAACATAGCTACATTCAAAAACAGCAAGAAAAATACAGCTACCTTGGGGGAGAAGTAAAGCTTGCCTGAAATTCACTCATTTAATCAACATCTATAAAAATCGATATGCAAAGGCTTACAAGATGAAATACATGCATTGTTGTTGGCCAATGGATAGCGTGTTTCAGAGCATTATCATTGTGTAGCATTATCATTGTGTAGCATTATTATGGGTGGCATAGTAATTTTTTCAGAGCATTATTATTGCTAGAATTATCATGGGTGGCATAGTAATTTCAGACCTAAATATTATCTTTGCTCATCATTTTCAATGGCATTATGTTGAAAAGTATTTTTCTGTTCTTTACGCCAGCGACCAGGGCTTAAACCATAGTCTTTCTTAAAACGGTGAGCAAAGCTTGCACTATCGCCATAGCCTACGGTGTCAGCTATTTGATCAAGATTATATTGTGTATAACGAAGTAAGTAGCAAGCGTATTCTAGGCGAGTGTGAGTTAATAGTTTGATTGGTGTCATCCCCATTTCTTTCTTACATAAACGAAAGAAGTGCGGCTCAGACATATGCATTTCTGTAGCTAATTGCTTAACAGTCCACGGCAGTTGCAATTGCTTATTTACACGACGTATTAGAGAGTGAAATTTTTGTTGTTGCTTTGTTAGTTGCTGCCCCATGTTCAGTGTTTGCGCAATTTGATAAATTAAAACTTCGACTAAGCGCAATACAATATCTGATTGATACATACTCTCGCCGTGTTTGAATTCTCTAATAAGTGACATCGTTTGATAAAGCTTCTCTGCATTCGCACTGGAATAAACGGAAGGTTGAAGTTTATGAACAAACTTATATTCAGAACAGTCATGCAGTAATAGCCAACACATATCCCAGTACTTCCCCGAAAGTTCATACAAAAAAGGGGTTCCTGCTGGCAGTAAAAGCACACTACCGGGTTTAACTAAATATTCGTTGTTACCAAACTTGATCTTTCCCTCTCCTGCATGAGTAGAAATTAAGTAATGAACACGCCTATTGCTGTTTTCATTACCTAAACAAACTTCTCCTTTACCTGTTTTGCCTATTTGATATTCAGTTTGTAAATACGACAACCCCGCAATGGCTATGAAACTATCAGCTTGCCCTGGTAATTTATCAAAATTAATAAAATCCTCAATACAATCAGGATGAACATTTAAAATATCTTGCCACATAGAATTACCAAAATGATAGTTTTAAACATGATACATGACAATTTCACTTATGTTTTTTTTATCACTATATTTTATAATTCTATGCAATATTATAGTAACCCCTAATGACTAAAACCAATGCGTAACATCGAACCTTCATCATTAAAGCAAAGCATTAAATTAGCTTGGCCTATCTCTTTACAAAGCATATTGGTCACCATGCTAGGCATGAGTGACATAATGATGGTTGGGCATTTAGGCGATACGGCCGTTGCTTCTGTTGGGCTGGGTAACCGAATTCAATTTGTTTTTTTAATCATTTTAGCGGGACTCGCTTCAGGTGTTGGTACTTTATCTGCGCAACACTTTGGCGCGGGTCAAATTGGTGTGATTAGACAAGTCATTGTTAAAACGCTTGTTATTGCAGCAGGGATTTTACTGCCTATATTACTCATTACTTTCTTGTTTTCTGACAATATCATGGGTATTGCCACAACAGATCCCAGCGTTATAAAAGCAGGAACAAACTACCTTTGGCTGACCATGCCTAGCTTAATTTTTGTTGTCATTGTGATGATATTTGAAAACGCGTTAAGGGGTCTTGGGCAAGTAGTCTTCCCCATGTTAATTAGTACCATAGCGATTATTACCAATATTATTTTAAACTATTGGTTAATCAAAGGTGGCTTAGGTATAGAGCCAATGGGTGTTATTGGCGCTGCGCTAGCAACACTAATTGCGCGAGCACTTCATGCTTTATTAATACTGGTCTACTTAGCAAAGGTTAAGCACAGTATTTTTCCAACAACGTTCTTTTGTGTTAGTTTTTATAACAAACAAGAGTGGACTAAATTACTCACCTTAGTTTGGCCTATGATGCTAAGTTTTGGCGTGTGGTCATTAGGCACTTTTGTATATCAACTGATATATGGACGTATTGGAACACAAGAACTTGCTGTAATGAGTCTATTAGCGCCAATGGAAGGATTATTGGTTTCATTCTTTTTTGGTTTTGCTTCTGCTTGCGCTATTTTAGTTGGGCAGCGCTTAGGTAGAAACGAATTTATAACGGCATGGGTTTTAGCAAAATATTACGCCATTAGTGCGCCAATTGTTACCTTTTTATTAGCCTTAATTTTACTTCAATGTGAGTCTTTAGTCTTTATGCCTTATAGCAATTTGTCTCCAGAAACAATGGCATTGTCCCATGATGTTTTTGTATTGATCACCTTTGGCACTTGCTTGAAAGTATTTAACTTAACTATGTCTATGGGGATATTACGCGCAGGTGGTGATAACAAATATTGCATGTTAATTGATATATCAGGCATGTGGATTTTAAGCATTCCATTAACTTTGGCGGCGGCATTTTACTTTAAGTTACCACTATATTGGGTAGTTCTTATCTCTTACTCTGAAGAAATAACTAAAGCATTTATGTTTGTTTTCAGAATGAGAACGAAGCTTTGGTTAAAAAACCTAACGGCTGAAAGTGTTGCCTAGTAGAACCGATTCGATTAAGTTGCACACAGCTAAAACTTGAGAAACCAATGTATCTTTCTAAGTTGTAATCAAACCAGAAAGTCGTAAAATCTACATTGCAGTCACTCACCTTTTCTAAAATTCAGATGAAATATAGTATTAGTTCTATGGCGAAAACGCCCCTTATAGCCATAGAATTAAAATTTATGTTAGCTTTAAGATCTGAAAGTTGACGTTTGAAATTTTGACTGCTCTTATTCCGCAATACGCTCGCAGAACACGTTAACACAGTTATTTTATGATGTGTTTCGAATAATTATTAAGGTTCACTTATGCTAGACGTCAGGTTCCAACTTTATTTGGAATGGTTCGGGTACTTTTTTAATAAATAAAACTTACTGCCACATTTTTTCTCTTTTTATTCAGAAAAGCCCATTTTTGCTCAACGGTATAAATCGGCTTGCTTGGTTTTTTTGTTTCGATCTTTATTTGGCTTCTACACTAATGGGTAATTAATTAGCGATAAACTTATGAATACGTATGTAGCTTAGCTGTAAATTGGTGTCAGTCCTTTATGCTTGATGTAATAAAAAAACATCAGGAATATCCATGAAAAAAATTATACTCAGCCTTACTTTACTGATTTCATCTCACAGTTTATTTGCACAAACCCTTAAGTTAGCGTCACCCGACGGAAAAATAATTCTCAGTGTTAGTGACCAAGGAAAACCTAATTACGAAATGAGCTTTTTAGGTGAAAGCATTATAAAACCCTCCCGCTTAGGCCTAGCATTCAAAGATACTATCGCTTTTAGTGACGGTTTTACTATTTTATCGAGTGAAACCCAATCAGCCAAAGAAGTATGGCAATTACCTTGGGGTGAACGTAAAAATGTGACTGATGAACACAATGAATTATTAGTGACTTTTTCGAAGAATAATAAAAAAAACACTAAAGAATTCAAGGTACGTTTTCGTTTGTTTAATGACGGCATTGGTTTTCGTTACGAAGTGCCAAAACAACAAGATATTGATCACGTTGAAATCATTAATGAATTCACCGAATTTGTTGTAAACGACGCGGATAAAGCGACCGCATGGTGGATTCCAGCACGTGGCTGGAATCGTTATGAATACATTTATAATACCACCAAGCTAGCTTCGGTTGACCGCGCTCATACACCTTTTACTTTTAAACTAGACTCGGGCATTCACCTTAGTATCCATGAAGCGGCATTAGTTGATTATGCTGCTATGACGATTAACCAAAAGCGTCCTGGTGTCTTAAAAGCCGATTTAACACCTTGGTCAGACGGCATTTTAGTTAAAACAAAAACCAATTTCAAAAGTCCATGGCGTACTATTCAAGTCAGTAAAGATGCGGTTGGCTTACTCAATTCTGACCTGATATTAAACCTTAATGAACCGAATAAATTAGGTGATGTATCTTGGGTTGAACCGGCTAAATATTTGGGGATTTGGTGGGGAATGCACATTAACGCCAACACCTGGGGCAGTGGCGACAAACACGGTGCAACCACCAGTGAAACCATGCGTTATATCGACTTTGCCGCTGAACATGGTTTTTCTGGGGTTTTGGTTGAAGGCTGGAACCTAGGCTGGGATGGCGACTGGTTTTTCAACGGCGACGTGTTTAATTTCAGTAAAGCTTATGATGATTTTGATATTGCTGCCGTATCAGCTTACGGTGAAAAGAAAGGGGTTCAATTAATTGGCCACCATGAAACCTCAGGTAATGTGACTAATTATCGTAATCAAATGAGTGATGCTTATGCACTTTATGAAAAGTACGGCGTAAGACAAGTAAAAACAGGTTATGTTGCTGACGGTGGCGATATTAAACGCATTGATGAAAAAGGCATAGTTCACAAAGAATGGCATGACGGCCAGTTCATGGTGAGTGAGTATTTACACAGTATTACTGAAGCAGCGAAACACAAAATTAGTATTAACACCCACGAACCGATTAAAGATACCGGTTTGCGCAGAACCTACCCTAACTGGATTTCAAGAGAAGGTGCTCGCGGCCAAGAATTTAATGCTTGGGGCACACCACCAAACCCGCCTGAGCACACCACCATTTTACCCTTTACTCGCATGTTAGCTGGACCAATGGATTTTACACCAGGCATCTTCGATATGAGTTTTAATGGTTTGGGTGATAAAAGTAATCGCCCACAAACTACGCTAGCAAAACAATTAGCATTATACGTGGTGCTTTATAGCCCTATTCAAATGGCGGCTGATTTACCTAAAAACTATCAAGCAAATTTAGCCGCATTTCAATTTATTAAAGATGTACCAACCGATTGGCATGAGAGTATAGCGATTGCTGGTGAGGTCGGTGAATATGTTGCTTTTGCTCGTCAAGAAAGGGGGGGTAATGATTGGTTTGTTGGCGCATTAACCGATGAGCAAGCACGCACGTTAACATTGCCGTTAAATTTTCTTGATAAGAATAAGCGCTATCAAGCACAAATTTATCGCGATGGTAAAAACGCAGAGTGGATTAACAATCCCTATGAAATGATCATTGAAAACAGGCAAGTCACCGCTAACGACCAATTAGTCTTACCCTTGGCGACAAGTGGCGGTGCTGCGATTCGTTTCAAAGCATTATAATCAATTGATATTTATAACTTAAATAGCGTAAAGAGTAGCACAAGTCTTACTTGTGCTACTCTTTTTACAACCCCGGATACTGAGAATACCCCAAAGCCACAACATTAATAAAAATAGCGAGCCAGAGCACAAATATAAAAGGCCGTTTTTGAGTTTTATGTCGAAAAGCTTGTTGAGCTAATAGCGCTCCTGGCCATCCGCCAAGTAGCGCAAAGACCTGTAGTGTTTTTTCTGAGATGCGCCATCGCTCTTTTATCGCATTTCTTTTGTCGATGCCATAAAGTACAAATGTTAGTAAACTTAAGCTCAAGTAACTCACTAGCACCCATAACGCTATTTCTTGCATCATAAAGAGCAGACCAAGAGCCATTAAAAATAAAACAACAACACTTTTTGAAAACATATTTATAGCTCGCACAATATACTTTGTAAGCACAACGCTAGTCATTAGCGGTGGTTACCATAGTTTATCGATAAGAGTTCATCGATATACTGGTTGAAGATAAAATTAAAAAAACCGATTATTTACCAATAGTCGGTTTTGATTCACTTTCTTACTTGTTAAATATCAATTGACGATAAGTTTTTAAAATCAACTAGATGGGCGTTCTTTCTTGAGTTTAATAATCAAGTCGATATGAGGAATAAGCTCTTCTATTTCTCGAATATGATCCCGCAAGCTTTCCCATTGCGTTAATTCTAATTTACCCGAGTCTAATATGGCGAGTTTTAGTTCACTGACTAACGAATTCTCATCGACTTGCTCTATAAACTCATTAATACGTAATAGGTTGTCTAATTCTGCTTGAGAAATTATTTCTATATCACTACTTTTTTTCATCGCTAACTCTTTAAAAAAACACTATAAAAACAAGTATAGCCAAGCTTTATTTTTTTGCTCAACATCGATAAAGCTAAAGGTATTTTAATTGTCACAATTTAGTAAGAAAAAAGTCATATTCAACTTGTAAAGTGCCTCACGTTAACTAAATAAAGCTCAACAAGGGATACTCATGGAACATAATAACTTTGATGAATATGATGAAATATTTAGCCTTTTCGACGGTTTACTCACGGATCAAAAAGAATCGCGCTCACGAAAAAGAAAGTGGCGAGAAATTGAAACGTATAAAGATAGAAAACGATTACGCCAAGAGCTTCATGATTTACAAGATTACTCGTCTTAATCATTAGCGTTTGGAGTAAGTAGACATTACTCCAAACTCTGCATAATTTAATCCGTTATGATTGGGCAAAATCAACCAAGGTTTTGCCCGTCATACGGTAACCTACCCATTCATCTTGAGACACAGCACCTATCGCTTGATAAAAGTCACGTGAGGGCTTATTCCAATCTAAACAGCTCCATTCAAAACGTGCACAATCATTATCAATAGCGGTTTTTGCCATGTTTTTTAATAATTTTAAACCCGCTCCTTTCCCTCTATGCTCTGGCGTTACGTATAAATCTTCAAGGTATAAACCTGACTTTGCTAACCACGTTGAATAATTATAAAAATAAATCGCCATACCAATAGCCACACCATCGAGTTCACAAATTAAGCCGTGTACTTGTGTATTTGTACTAAACATACTGTCTTTTATGGTTTCAACTGTTGCGTACACTTCATGTTCAGCTTTTTCATAAATAGCGAGTTCTTTAATAAAAGTGAATAAAAGCTCGGCATCATCTATGCTTGCTTCACGTATCGTTATCTCAGACATTTTACTTCCTTATTTTCTTCATTAATTTTTTCCATAGCATACCAGTACCAAGATATTTAAACACCTGCTCTGCAATGCCACATAAATAAACAACAAGGTTGAACTAATATCAAAAATTAGCTCTAAGTAAGAGATTAAAAGATAATTAAACACTTCTGGTAAACTTTTTAAAGTTTGTCTCTGTTTAGTAAATCACTTTATCGATACAATATAACAAATGAGTTATCGCCATTAAAAAAGGAAAGTCTGTGTTCAATAAAATAGCTTCACTCGCCTTATTCACCTTTATCACTTTACCGGTATTTTCAGCAGAGGTCAGCTCGACAGCAAAGTTAACCGCCGATTACGCCGTGCAAACCTATCAAAAATCTATGGTTGCTAGCTTAGCCGAGTTAGTAAAATACAATACCTTAGCAATTGATGGTGTTTCGGCTAATGACAACCCTGAACATATAGCTTTTAAAGCCGAGTTAAAAAAACAAGCTGAAGATTTAGGCTTTGATTATACCGACGACGGTTATGTTGTTGTTATTGGCTTAGGCGAAAGCACAGAGCGCTTAGGAATAATTACCCACGGTGACGTACAACCAGTAAACCCCAAAAAATGGCAAAAATCTCCGTTTGAACTTGATACAACTTCAGAGCCCGGCAAACTTATCGCTCGCGGTACCGAAGATGATAAAGGGCCAATATCAACCGCGCTCTTTGCAATGAAAGCCATTAAAGACAAAAATATAACGCTCGACAAGCGTATTGAATTGTATGTTTACATGGCAGAGGAATCAGACTGGGGTCCATTAGAAGCTTATATTAAGACCCATACATTGCCACAAATCAATATTACCATTGACGCTGAATACCCTGTTGTCACCGCTGAAAAAGGCTACGGGACAATAAAAATAGCCTTTAATAAAAATAAATATACCGGTTTAGATGCTTACCTCAGTGAATTTAGTGGTGGTTTTTTTGGTAGTCAAATACCTGAAGATGCTAAAGCGGTGATTGAAAATGCTGACCTTAGTTTACTGCAACAACTGATGGATAAGGCAAGAGAATACCAAGGTGTTAGTTTTGATTTAGAATTAAAAGGAAGCACCTTAACGATTACAGCACTAGGAAAATCAGCTCATTCATCGAAGCCAGAAGAAGGCCTAAATGCCATTCCATTTTTAGCGGGTTTATTATCGCAAACTCGCTGGCCTAGCAATGGTGCAGGTACATTAGTTAACTTTATTAATGACAATATTGGTTTAGGCTTAGAAGGGAAAAAGTTTGGTAATATAGCCTACAGTGATGACTTTATGGGACCTATGACGGTTTCACCCACTGTTATTAAGCAATTGAAAAATAATATTGAATTGAATATTAATATTCGTCGTCCGCGTGGTAAATCAGCGCAACAGCTAACGGAAGAAATTAATCACGTCATCGCGACTTGGAAACTAACAAATATGGCTGACATTACCGAGCTTGAACATTATATTGGTGACCCTTTTATTCAAAACGATGCACCACATATTGACACATTACTGGCTGTATTTTCACACTTTACCGGTATAAAGGACGCTAAGCCTATTGCTATCGGTGGCGGCACAAATTCACGCTTATTTCCAAATGCAGTAAGCTTTGGGCCATCAATGCCAAATGCTAATTATACCGGCCATTCTGAGCATGAATTTATTACCATGAAACAGTTCGTTTTAAATTTAAAAATGTACACCGCCGCTTTAGTTGAAATGGCTGCAGCCAAAACACAGTAACGAGTAGTGCAGCACTAAAGAACAGGAGAGGTTATGAAAAAAACATGTATTGTTACCGGTGGAAGTTCAGGTATTGGTCTAAGCATAGTGCAATTATTTACGGATAAAGGCTATCAGGTTTTTAATTTAGACTTACAACCAAGCAACCTTGCCACACTGCGCGGTGCTGATATTAACTGTGACATCAGTAATGTTGAGCAAGTACAAAGTATTATCAGTAATATAGCTAAAACAGCGACTATTGATGTTTTAGTCTCGAATGCTGGCATTCACTTTTCAGGAAATATTGAGAACACCTCAGCCGCTGATTTAGATAAAGTCCTTAACATTAATGTTAAGGGCGCGTATGCCGCGATAAAAGCGGTACTCCCCCATATGAAAGCCAATAAAAATGGCGCTATTATCTTAATGGCATCTGACCAAGCATTAATTGCCAAGCAAAATTCATTTGCCTATAACATTAGTAAAGTCGCGCTCGCTTCGATAGCAAAAACCACCGCGCTTGATTACGCTAGCTTTAACATTCGTGCCAATGCTGTGTGCCCCGGCACAATAGAGACCCCTTTGTATCATCAAGCGATTGATAATTATTGTCAACGCTCTGGCGCTAACAAAGCAGAGGTTCACGCTGAAGAAGCGGCTTTACAGCCGTTAGGTCGTTTAGGTCAACCCGAAGAAGTCGCTGAATTAGTTTATTTTTTAGCATCAGATAAAGCTAAGTTTATCACTGGTAGTTTACAAGTGATTGATGGTGGTTATACTGCGCAATAATTCACTTGGTAGGTATAACAACAGCTAGCGTTTAACGACAGTTCAAAGAGAATACTAGAAATTGCGATACCCTTTTTTTTATTGGTAATAACAACTAAGTGGCAACTTCTCTGAAGGAAAATTCAGCAGGATGTTTTCATTGATACATTTCAGTTCAGGCGTTAATGAACATAGGGTAATATGAAAATAATTGATCCTCACTTGCATTTATTTAACCTTGAACAAGGCCACTATCAGTGGTTAAAAGCTGATAGTCCACCTTACTGGTCAGATAAAAAAACCATTAGACAAAGTTTCACAGAAAAGGACTTAGCTTTATCTGTTCCTCTGCAACTTGCGGGTTTTGTTCACATCGAAGCCGGATTTGATAATCAACAGCCTTGGCGAGAAATTGCTTGGTTAGAAGATAGCTGTTCCCTACCCTTTAGAGCTATTGCTGGCGTTAATTTACTTTTACCAACAAGCGAGTTTCAACAAATACTAGATAAGCTTGATAAATTTGAGTCCGTAGTCGGTGTTCGTGACATTCTAGATGAAAATGCCTGCGCATATTTATCAAATTCGCACGTTAAGGAAAACTTAGCCCGACTTGCCCAGCAGCAGTTGATTTTTGAATGCCAAATGGCGTTAACTGATGTGGTAGCGACCGAACAATTAATAGCTATTATCAATGAACTGCCGACACTAAAATTAGTCATTAATCATGCAGGTTGGCCACCCGAAGATATTGACAGTAAACAATGGCAAGATTGGCAAAGTGGCATACAAGCACTAAGTGGTTATGAAAATGTTGCCATTAAATGCTCGGGGTTTGAAATGGTTAATCGTCAATATAGTGCCTCGTGGCAACAGCATGTGATCAAACATTGTTTAGCTACCTTTGGTTTAGATAAAACCATGCTAGCCAGTAATTTTCCTTTGTGTTTATTTAAAAGTAGTTATCAAAAAAACTGGATAACCCATTTCGAAAACCAACCATTATCAACAACTGAGCTTGAATTATTATGTTATAAAAATGCCTTGCGCATCTATCAAATTCCTATTAAAGCTATAAATTAAGAAGAAAAATCTACCCATAAGACCTTGGATAAAATACTATTTCATTACTTCGCACTTTCATGGTGAATTAATGGATAACTTCGACAGAAAAATTCTTAAAATATTACAAAATGACTGTACGCAGCCAGTCAGTGAGGTTGCCGCTCAAGTGGGGCTTTCAACAACCCCATGCTGGCGACGTATTCAAACTATGGAGAAAAATGGTGTTATAAAAGGGCGGGTTGCCTTGGCCGATCCTGAAAAGTTAAATGTTGGCTTAACCGTTTTTGTGATGATTAAAACCAACCAGCATAATTCTGATTGGCTTGATGATTTCAGTATCAATTCAAAAGCGTTTCCAGAAATTACCGAGTTTTATCGAATGAGTGGCGAAGTAGACTATTTACTACGTGTCGTTGTTTCTGATATGAAAGCCTACGATGCTTTTTATAAAAAACTCATCGGCCAAGCCAGCTTTGCCGATATTAGCTCAAGCTTTGCCATGGAAGAAATTAAATATACGACCGCACTACCCGTTGATTATATCTAACGCGTGATAAAAAAGGATGGCGATTAGCCATCCTTTTTACCTTCAGATATTGAAGCTGATTACTTTAATGAATTAACCGTAACATGCGGTGAGCGTTTCACGACTTCGTCATTTAATTCAATGCCTAAACCTGGTACTTCTGTCACTTGGAAAAAGCCATTTATCGGTTGTGGGTCTTGCAAACACAATTCACGATTCCAATGCTTAGTCGCATAAGTATGATGCTCATGAATTAAAAAGTTAGGAATTGCTGTTTCTAAATGCAAAGACGCTGCTGTTGCTACTGGGCCGCCACAAACATGGGCTTGAATACGAATATCATAGACATCAGCATAGTCACAGACTTTTTTAGACTCGGTAAAACCACCACATAAACCCACATCGGGTTGAAGCACATCAATACTTTGATCTTCAAAATACTGGCGTACATCCCAACGATGATATAAACGTTCACCACCGGCAATGGGGACATTAACCCGTTCAGCCACTTTTTTATGCACTTTCGCGTTTAAATAATTAACCGGCTCTTCGTACATCATACAGCCAACTTCTTCAACAATTTCGCCCATTTGAATCGCAGAAGCAGCGCCCATTAATGAATGTGATTCGAAAATAATATCAACATCTTCACCGACGGCATCACGAATAGCGCGTAATCGGTCTCCAAATAAACGCATCTGCGGCTTGGTAAATAATTTAGTGCGATCGAACGATGATGTGCCATCGGCATTATAAACAATAGGGTCTACTTTTACCGCGTCGTAGCCTTCAGCTACCGCTTTTAATGCAGCTTCAGCATATTCTTCTGGTAAAAATAACTTCTTAACTTCAACGTCCCAATCAAACTGTAATTGGCTAGCGTAGGTACGTAATTTATCATTAACTTTGCCGCCAAGCAGTTGATAGACAGGCACACCTAATGCCTTACCTTTAATATCCCAAAGTGCGGTATCAATAGCACTCATTGCAGAATAAAGCACCGGCCCACCACCTAATCCCCAGAAACTTTCGCGCAGCATTCGAGACCATAACAATTCGGTTCTAAAAGGGTCAAAACCAATTAAAACCGCTTCGGTAATTTCTTTAATCATCGCCGCTGCAGCACTATGCCCCCAATCGTAAGCAAGACCTGCTTCACCAACCCCCGAGATACCTTCATCGGTATGAACACGAATAAAAACAGGGTTCCAACCGGCGCGATCTGGACATTCAATATCAAAAATTTCTACGTGAGTGACTTTCATTTTATCTTCTCTAAATATGTGAGTGTTTGTCGCAGAGAACTTATTTCAATAGCGGCATAACGAGGTGTAAAGACAACTTTATTATTAGGTCGCAAAGCTAGGATCAGCGCGATAGACTTTCCTGACCATCGCCGGCCAAGCCTTTTGACCGCCGGTACTGCCCGTATGAACAATATTTGCTTGCGCTTTTATACCATCAACAATGCTTTGATCGACTAAAATGGTTGCCATACCGGTTGCCATTACTTGTAGTTGCACTTGACAAGCACGTGTTAAATCATACATATGCATAAAAGCATCGCCAATGGTTTCACCTAAAGTTAAACCACCATGGTTTCTTAATAACATAAAGTTTGCCGAGCCCAAGTTATTTTGTAAGCGAAGTTTTTCGTCAGCATTTACCGCTAAACCTTCGTAATCATGATAGCTAAGAGAAGCCAGTGCGAACATAGCGTATTGACTTAACGGCAACAAACCTTCTTGTAAACTTGCCACCGCAATGGTTTCATTAGTGTGTAAATGCAAGACACATTGCGCGTCATGGCGAGCTTCATGGACAGCGCTATGAATAGTAAAACCTGCAGGGTTAATTTCAAAAGGACATGCTGGGTCAATAATATTACCTGCTATATCTATTTTAACCAGATTCGATGCGGTAATTTCATCAAAAGCTAAACCGAAAGCATTAATGAGTAAATGCTCAGAATCAGGTATGCGTGCGGAGATATGAGTGTAAATCAAATCATCCCAGCCATGCATAGCGATAAGACGATAACAAGCCGCTAAATCGATGCGTGTTTGCCACTCTTGTGCTGACACTTTATTTTTTAAGTTAATCTGTGGGATAGTTAACATTAAAGTCCTTTAAAGAATTATTATTCTATAATTTTAAATCATCGATAATACAAATCAAACCGCTAGTGTAATAAATTACAATTAAAGGCTAGATAAAAATCAGCTAAGTTAAGCAAATTGGTATCAATTAAATAAACATCTTAATTAAACTACCAATGAGTAAAATAAACACCAAAATAGGAATGATTTTTGAATACTTAGCTTGCTCTTCTTCACCCATAGGTTTGCCAAAACGCTCACCTAAAATAACCATTAAGGCAATACCGGCAAAAACAGCTAATAAAATCATGATTAAAGTCATTATTTCTCCTATTATTAATCTCTAAACCAATTGCACATTGCATTAGCTAATTATTCAATTACCATAGCAAGATAACAAGCAAAAATATGTAAACAACAATATGACTGCACCTGATAACTTTGCTGAGAAGCGACGCTTTATTATAAGATTAGGCAAAGCTTTGCATAAGTTTGGCACGCCTGCTTATCGTCTTGAAGCACATCTTCAAGATGTTTCGACATTTCTCGAATTAAAAGCATGTTTTATCATCACACCCACGGCTCTGACTTTTGTCTTATCTGAAGATGAAGAGAACCAACAATATAATCATGTTATTCGAGTAAAGCCAGGTGATCTTGATTTAGGTTCACTGGCACGAACAGATGAACTAGTTGATGAATTAAGTTCGGGTCAACGCACGTTATCTGAGGCCATTGAACGACTTGATGATATCGCTAATAAACCCAACCCTTACGGTCGTTTTCTTACCTTTTTAGCGTTTGGTGCTTCAAGTGGTGCTTTTTCGATGCTAATGCACACCAGCTGGAATGATGTATTTTGGTCGGTATTATTAGGCTTTGTTGTTTGCTTATTTACCTTTTGGGCCGAATACTCACGCCGAGTTACCGAAACTTTAGAACCAATTGCAGCCATTACCACCGCCCTACTGGCCTCGGCCATTACGCTAATTGACCCAAGTATTAATATGCCCTTGGTTATTCTTTCAGCCATCATTGCTTTTATACCCGGCTTAGCATTAACGCTAGGCTTAGCTGAATTGGCCGCTCGACATCTGATGTCGGGTACTGCGCGTATTATGGACGCGGTAATGATGCTATTTAAGCTTTATTTTGGCGCGGTATTAGGCATGGCATTAGGAAAGTTATTTTGGGGCGAAGTGTTATATGTTACCCCCGCCAGCATGCCTGTTTGGACAGCATGGGCGGCAGTAACCACTTTATCTATAAGCTTAGTTATATTATTTCGCGTCCGTAAAAAAGACGCTCCATGGGGAATTATTTCTGGCTATGTTGCATTTGGTGCTAGCATTATTGGTGCCGCTTACTTAGGCCCTGCACTTGGCGCTTTCGTTGGTGCCTTTGTTTTAGGTATGTATGCTAATTTATTCTCACGCATTATGAGATTACCTTCAAGCATTGTTAAGCTATTAGGTTTAGTCGTGCTGGTGCCTGGAAGTAAAGTTTATATCGGCTTAAACAGTGCGGTATCCGGAGTGAATATGTTAAATACTAATAATATTGGTTCTGAAGCCTTCCTAATTTTTATGTCGCTTGTCGCTGGCCTTGTTTTTTCAAATGTTGCCTTACCTTCTCGTAAAACGTTGTAATAAAGTACGCTAATGAAACCAGTTAACAAAAAGACAGCATATCACCATGGCGACTTACGCAGTTCTCTCGTTGAAACGGGCGCCGAGATGATTGAAGAGGCAGGAATTGAAGGACTGTCATTACGTAAACTTGCTGAGCGTATTGGTGTTTCTCGTACAGCAACCTATCACCACTTCAAAAATAAAAATGATTTACTTTGTGCGATAGCTGCACTGGGGTTTATTCAATGGACAAGTATTTCTAATGCTATATTTGACGATAAAGAGCTTTCAGGAGAAGAAAAATTTCGTCAGTTTGTTCATCAGTACATAACATTTGCTACCGAAAATGCTTCAATTTACGAATTAATGTTTGGTAAAACAATTTGGAAAAAAAACAATAGCGATCAAGCTTTGCGTGATATCGCTTATCCTAGTTTTAATTACCAACTAGAAATGACCAAAACTTGGCAGCAACAAGGCTTATTGATTGAAGACGAAAATAGCTTACGTTTAGCACAGGTAACTTGGGGTACATTGCACGGTATTGTGCGTTTACTAATTGATGGAATTTACCTTGATACCAGCCATATTGATGAAATGTGTGAATGTGTCGTCAAGGTTTTTATTCACCAACAAAAATTATAATAAGGGTTAGGCATGTCTGAAGACAATAACAATAAAACCGCTCAGTTTGACCAGTTTTTTTCTATTAGTTATCCTTTCAATGTCAATGCAACTATCATTGAAACCGATACAGCGCCAAGTTATCAATGTTTTATGAACACCATGCCGATGCCGTTTAAAATGGCCTCTGAAATAGTCACCCTTGACCAAGCTGCATTGCGCCCACTGCAAACCCTTGGTAGCGTTGCGGGACAATTAGTTGATTATTTACATCATCAAGCTAAAAAAATAGACTTACTGGTTAGTTATATTTTGAGCGAGCAAGACAACGAAATGCAACGTTACCAAGGCACTCATTTTGGTGGTGGCGGCGTTATTTTTACCAGTAAAAATCTTTTTGATACCGGCCAATTTATTACCTTGAAAATATTTCTCCTTGATGATAATTGTGCAATTTACTGTTGTGGGGAAATAATTTCAGCAACAACTACAAGCGATGAACTCACTAGCTACAAAGTTATTTATCATCATATTAGAGAAGAAGACCGTGAAATATTAGTACGTTGTAGTCTTCATCAGCAATCAAAACAGTTGCAGGTTTTAGCGCAACAGCGCAATGAGCTATCAGCAAAAGAAAAGTAATTTAGCGCGTAAAAGTATTTCTCCGTTAAGTCTAGCTGATATAAAGCACACTTTAGCGCCTATTCCTTGTTGAGTAAGTCAAAAACCGTTAGCGTGATCACCATAAAATTTCAGGAAGATAGTTATGAACATGAATAAAAGATCTTTTTTAAAAGCGGGTGGTGCAAGCATTGCTGCGTTATCCGTATCAGCTTCAGCATTTGCCTCATCAACGAAAGAAAGTCAGTCAAATAGCCAAGTACTAAAAGACATCACCAAAGATGTTGCTGGCATTACTTCTGCAGAGCGTGAAGCTCGGATAGTAAAAGCTCAGCAATTAATGCAGCAAATGAATATTTCTGCGCTTATTATTGAGCCCGGTGCCGCCATGGATTATTTCTCTGGTATTCAATGGTGGCGCAGCGAACGCTTAACAGCTTTAGTGATCCCTCAACAAGGTAAAGTGGCGGTAGTTTGTCCCTTTTTTGAAGAGCCTAGTATTCAAGAAAGTTTAGCTATTGATGGCGACATTCGTGTTTGGCAAGAGCATGAAAGCCCGTTCGAGCGTATCAAACAAATACTAGCAGACCGAGGTATTAGCCTTACCAAAGGGACGATTGGTTTTGAAAACTCGGTACGTTATTTTGTTCAACACGGTGTAATGAGTTTATTATCAACTCTTCAACATGTCAGCGCAGAACCCGTTACGCGTGGTTGTCGCATTATTAAAAGTCACCATGAATTGCAACTGATGCATAAAGCTAATGAGGTAACACTATTAGCCTATAGCGAGGTATATTCAAAGTTAGAAGTGGGTATGACTTCTGCACAGGTTAAAAGCTTGATGAGTAATGCACAAGCTACGTTAGGGGGAAAAGGCGCGTGGAATATGGCCTTAATAGATCAAGCAAGTGCTTTCCCTCATGGCAGTAAAAAGAAGCATCTAATTAAAGAAGGTTCTATTGTATTAATGGACTGTGGCTGTAATGTCCATGGTTATCAGTCAGACATTAGCCGAACCTTTGTGATGGGTGAGCCAACAAAGCGTCAACGTGATGTTTGGCAAACGGTACGTACCGGCCAAAAAATAGCCTTTGAGCAAGCGCAAATAGGTAATGCTGCGGGTACTGTTGACGATGCGGTACGAAAATACTATCAAGCACAAGGATTCGGTCCTGATTATAAATTACCAGGTTTGTCGCACAGAACTGGTCATGGCATAGGTATGGAAGGTCATGAAAGCGTTAATTTTGTTCATGGTGAACAAGAAAAGTTAACAGCTGGTATGTGTTTTTCTAATGAGCCTGGCATTTATATACCTGGCGAATTTGGTGTAAGACTTGAAGACTGTATTTACATGACCGATAAAGGCCCACAGTGGTTTACTATTCCCCCAGACTCGCTAGATTCTCCGTTAGGTAAGCTTGCTAAACTCGCTTAACACACTATTTATAATCTACAGTAGACTGTTTTTTAGCAAACTCATCAGTAACAGTGGCTTCACTTTATCCTAAAAAAAAGGAGTAACGGATCTTCCTTACTCCTCCTGTTTTTATAACGCAGGATACAATGAAATAACCAATAAAAGTGCCATGGT
The DNA here is from genome assembly GCF_014077405.1 of Colwellia sp. BRX10-9. NCBI lineage: Bacteria > Pseudomonadati > Pseudomonadota > Gammaproteobacteria > Alteromonadales > Colwelliaceae > Colwellia > Colwellia sp. BRX10-9. Next base: position 17,748 of record NZ_JACGVV010000047.1, read on the forward strand.
AATATTAAAAACTCTCAAGCGTTTTTGGTTAGTTAATAACACTTGTATTTTCTGCCCTAAAACAACCCAAGAACTGATGCAGGGTAAATTGATTAGCCCAAAGACAATCGCCACTAACAACACCGAGGTAAAACTCTTAGATGGAGCATAAAGGCTTATTGACGTTAGCGCCATTGTCCAAGCTTTAGGGTTAACCCATTGAAATAAAACAGCTTGAATAAAGCTAAAAGGTTTATGATTTGACGTTTGTTGTTCGACATGACTGGTAGAGCTAGCTATTTTGAATGCTAAGTAGAGTAAATAAACAATGCTGACCACTTTTAGTATTTGATAACTCACCGGGAAACGATCAAATAATTGAATAACACCGAGCCCAACTAAAGCAATCATCAGTGTAAATCCAATACCAACTCCTAATAAGTGAGGGGTTGTTTTTTTGAAACCATAATTTGCACCAGAATTCATTAACATCAAGTTATTTGGCCCTGGTGTTATTGAAGACACAAAGGCAAAAATAGTTAAGGCTGATAGTATGTCTATATTCATTGTTATTTTGCTCTTAATTGTTTGAGAGACAGGTTAAATTTCAAGCTATTTTCACTTAAATGCTCAGATGTTATATCACAAAGTTATACTGGAAAATCAGCTAAGGGCGCTTATTATTAATATATGAGTTTTAAGTACTAAATATAGAGGCTGGATGACTTAACCCTTGGTAGTGGCAAAGATCAAAGAAGGCTGGGTAGATGTATCATTTCACATGGGGATAACGCGTAGAAAAATATCTATAACGCATAGGTAAGTGGGTGAACATAGCCCTCCCATCTTACCCATTTGTTATATATTATTGCTTAGATAGCAACAACTTTATTTGCACATGGACCTTTTTGTCCTTGTCCAACTTCAAACTCAACAGCTTGGCCGTCAGCCAATGTAGCGTATTCACCGCCAGATTGGATTTCTGAATGATGAACAAACAAATCTTTACTGCCGTCTTCTGGAGTAATAAATCCGAAACCTTTATCCGCATTAAACCACTTAACTATACCTTTACTCATAACACTCTCTTTATCATTGGTGAAAAATATAAACCTAACTTGCTATCACCATTACAAGTCAGGATTTGAATCTTATTAATACAAACTATATTTAACATTATAGACTGTATTTATAATTAACGGTGCGCGCCACCTTTCTTTTTCATATTGACTACTTTTCGAGCTATATCAAGTAATTCAGGTGAAACATCTTCAGCACCATCTTTTATTAGTTTACTCACATCACCGGATGAAAAGAATGAGCCACGCTCAGCTTTTACGCCTAATGATCTTACAAAATCTTTTGTTTTACCTGTACTACCCGTATCAATATACTTAAAAATAATTTGTTCATTAAAACTTTGTGGTTCTTGCTTTAAAGTAGCAATAGTATTGGTAAGTAATGTTATTTCCGATCCTAACATTTCTATTAATTCGGCAATATCTGAATATGGTTTCATTAAATTATTTAGCTCTTATAATATTATCTGATAATGCCAACAGGCTATCATTTTACAGGAGAAGCAAGTCAGTATAACTAGCCTGCTTAAAAAATTATTATACAGTGAATGCCTCTGAGTAAACAGTCTCTATTTTAATAGCCCAGAGCAATGATGAATTATTGTTACTTTTTTAATAATATAACTTAATGAATGCCCATCTTATTGGTCGATAAAACCGCCACTGCCTCATATTCAATGTTCAATGTTCACCATAACTTTCCTACAAAGAGATTATATTATTTGATAATTCTAAGTTTAATCACTTATTTTGATTAAAGGTTGTGATTTATTACGCTTGATTGTTTCTCTCGTAAGTCTATAATCCGCATAATTATTATATAACTAACCACAATATAAATGAAAAAATCTTACAAAAAAAACGTAAATATATATCTTGTCATTTTTTTGTTATTAAGTCTTTGTATTTCCTATTTAGCGGTAGCGAAAACAGATACCCCAGAGATGAAGACTAAGGCAGTTTTTGGTCAAATAGAATCGGCTTTATTAATTTTAAAAAGTAACAATCAATTCACTAAAAGCAATATCAGAAGTGTATTAACCCAATATCTTCTGCCTGAGGTAGATATTCAATATTTTAGTTATAAAGTTATTAATCAAAATTTGCCCAAACTATCTGCCGAACTTAGGACTGAGTTTGTGACTGAGCTATCAAATCAATTAATAAATACTTATACCAACTTATTAAGTAAATATAGTGGTGAGTCAATGACCATCGGTACAGGGTCATTATCAAAAAGTGGTAAAATGTCGATGGTCAACATAACGATTACCGGTGAAAGTAAAGTCAACAAAGCGGTAGTAAAGTTACTGATATCAAAAGAAGGCACTTGGCAGTTCTTTGATATCATCATTGAAGGCATTAGTTTATTAGATGCAAAGCAAAAAGAAATAAATTCAAGTTTCAGTAAGTTAGGTGTCGAAGGTACACTGTTACATCTAAAAAGTATTAATCAAAGAAGCCTCACTTCTTTATAAAAATCAAGGTAGGTACAATCGTTCTAATGGAATGGCTTAATCATACGAATAATTTCAAAGCACTTTCAGCAGTACTCGCTAATAATAAATTTGTTATTGCGCTATTGTTTATTTCTATTTTTTATATGATTAAATATCTCATTGTAAGAAGAATAAAACGAAAATCAAAACAAGATAAAAGATTACAAATCAATGTAGTCAATAATATATTTACGGTATTAATAATCGTGATGGTTTTTAATATTTGGTCTGAAGAAATTCAAAAATTTGCTTTTTCGATTGCTGCTTTTATTGTAGCAATTGTCTTAGCAACCAGAGAGTTTATTCAATGTTTTATTGGTTTTGTTTATATCCTGTCAAGTCGACCATTTCGTATTGGTGACTGGGTACAAGTTGGCAATCATTACGGCGAAGTGCATTCAACAGACTGGGCAAAACTAACACTGTTAGAGGTAAATGTAGATGATTATCAATACACAGGTAAAACGCTATACCTACCCAATAGCCAGCTAATTACTTCGGTTATTAAAAACCTTAACTTTTTAAAACGATATGCAATGCATCATTTTACCATTGTCAGAGATGACAGTGTTAATCCCTTCGAGTTTATTGATGAGTTGTATACTAGAGCAAGTTTATATTGTAGTGACTTTAAAGAAGTTGCAATCCGCTATAACCAACTGATTGAAAACCGTTTAGAGATCAACATCACAGGCCCTGAGCCACATATTCAAGTAGCAACTTCTGAGGTTGGAGATACGCAAATATTTTTTACTATATTTTGCCCAACAGAGATAGCATTAGAAATAGAGCAGAAGTTAACTGCTGATTTTATGACATTGTGGTTTAAGCAAAAAATGGTTTCGTCAACTTTATCAAACTAATGTAATATCACTAATTATCAAGTCACTCAATCACGATTTACTTCTTGACTGAGTGACTTTTTAGACGCTAACATTTTGATAAATTAAATTATTTTTTATCGTTATTCAATAAAGTAAGCGTGCCATCGAGGTGCACATCGCGTTGCGGAAAAGCAACAACAATATTATTCTCTTCAAACAATTCCTCTAATCGAAATCGAATATTACTTCTAGTCACTCTTAAAGCCGTTTCTCCAGTTGAGTTTATCCAAAAATTTACATAAAACACTAATGAATTATCACCAAAGTCTTCAAAAACAACGACGGGCATTGGCGTGGTCAATACTTCTTTTTGTGCCAGTGTCGCTTCTAAAATAAGATCCGCTACTTTTCTAGCCCGAGTACCATAAGCAACCCCAACAGAAACACTTGTTCTCACTAAACTGTCTCGAAGCGTCCAATTCACTACCGTATTTTCAAGTAGTTTACTGTTAGGAATAAGTAGATGAACACCATCAACACGTCTAATACGGGTTGAACGGGTGTTAATTTCTTCTACGACACCTTTGGCATTTTCAACTTCTAAAAAGTCACCAATTTTAATAGGTCGTTCCCACATTAAAATCCAACCACTGATAAAGTTGTTAATAATGTTTTGCGCGCCAAAACCAAAACCAATCGCGATTGCACCCGATAAAAAGGCAAAAGCGGTGATCGGCACATTAATCAAATCTAAGGTGGTGATCAACAATATAACTATCGCAATCACATAAAAAACACGCTGCAATAAGTGTATAATATTTGGATCAGTTTTTTTGGTCGTTAAACGCTTGGTTATAAACCTTACGCCCCACTTAGTGAGCAACAACCCAAGGTAAATAATTAGCGGAATTAACAGTAACCCACCCAATGTTACCGGTTGATCAGCAATAGTAATAACCTTAGTAGATAAGATTTCTTTTATTTGTGTAAAGTTCATAAAATCCCTTAATTTAACGACTTTTTATTTTGATCCTAAAAAGACTTTTGATGGGTCAACAAGAAAGCGTTTACCCAGTGCTTCTCTTCCTAACAGCATTAAATAACTCATATCAGAGCGATCTGTTAAAGTTATTTCAATTGACCACCTGTCTTCGCCAAGTACGATGGGTGTTTCTATAACGTAGCGTTGCTCTGTAGTGCCATTTGACGATTTAACTTTACGCATATCGCTAATGGGCGCCGTACATTTCTGCATGGCATCCACATTATGCATATCAGGGTGTAGATCAAACGTCACACTATGTACGCCATCAATAATTAATTTTTTAATATTATCAACATGTAACGACGACGTTTTTGCGCCGGTATCAACTCGTACTTGTAAGTCATCAATAGCTAAGTCTGGCAAAGCTATTGACTCTAAACGCCCGATAACAACTTTATTCGCTTTTTTCATACGCTTCTCTAACTGTCGTCATTTTCAGGTAAAAGCTGCTCTTGCACATTTTCAATATGACCTGCAATTTCTTCATCATCTTCACTGAAATAAGCGACATGAAACATGGCTTCACCTTCTTGAACTAAAGGTATGTTTTGCTTACCAATTAAAATGCCTGAGCGTGTTGCTTTAACCGAATCAAATATTGCACCGTATGGACTACCAATTTCGGCTAATACTTGACCTTTAGTGATCTGATCGCCCAAATTTACAATATTATGAACAATACCACTAGCGTTAGCGCGTACCCATTGGCTGCCATTAGCAATAAACGGCATACGTTTTTTCTTCTTGGTGCGGACAACTTTTCTGGTCATACCTAAATGCTGTAATACATTTAAGATACCTTTCATGCCCGCTCGAATTGAAAACTCATCAAAACGCAGCGCTTCACCCGCTTCATATAAGAGTATTTTCGTTTCGCTTTTAACGGCTGATTCTCTTAACGAGCCGTCAACTAAAGTAGAATTCAACACAACCGGCACGCCAAACACTTCCGCCAAGGCTTTGGTATCGGGATCAGACATATCCGCCCTAATTTGTGGCAGGTTTGAACGATGAATTGCCCCGGTATGTAAATCGATACCGTAATCACAATGCTTAACGATTTCGTTGAGAAATATATAAGCAACGCGTCCTGCTAAAGAGCCTTTCGCAGAGCCGGGAAAACAGCGATTTAGATCACGACGGTCAGGCATATAGCGACTTTGATTGACTACGCCATAAACATTAACCATAGGAACAGCAATAACCGTGCCTCGCGTTATTTTAAGTTTCTTTTCGTGGATCAAGCGTCGAATAATTTCAATACCATTTAATTCGTCGCCATGTACCGCCGCACTCAAAAAAATAGTGGGCCCCGGTTTTTTAGCGCGAAT
>NZ_JACGVV010000033.1:0-46807 GCF_014077405.1 Colwellia sp. BRX10-9
AAAATAAAAAATAAAAAATAAAAAATAAAAAAGTGAATTGATTATGCGTTAATCAATTCACTTTAATGTTATTTTTAAGCCATTTATACTTTAGCTAAATGTTATAGGTTGTTTAAACTAATAAGCACCTTTGGCCATTAATACAGCGGGAATGGTCAAGGCTATTATTTTACAGTCCATTAAAAAACTTTGTTGCTTAATGTAAGATTTGTCTAACTGTAATTGTTCTTCAAAATTAGTGTCTGCGCGGCCAGATACTTGCCATAAACCGGTTAATCCAGGCTTAGTAAATAATCTTGGTTGGATAAAGTTATCATATTCATAAGTTTCAATTGATAATGCGGGTCTTGGACCGACTAAACACATATCCCCTCTAACAATATTAAATAATTGTGGTAACTCATCAATAGAATACTTTCTAATAAATTGGCCAATTTTGGTAATTCTAGGGTCATTAATGTACTTCTTACAAACACCTTCACGCGAGCTTTGCGATGGGTCTGGTTCTTTAAAATGTGGGTCAGATTTTAAATACATTGATCTAAATTTATACATTTTAAAATGTCGACCATTTTCACCCACTCTAGTTTGAGAAAACAATGCACCACCCAGACTTTCTGTTTTAATTAAAATCATCACAATTAGAAGTACTGGGCTAATCAGTATTAAGGCAAGTAGCGCAATACTTTGCTGTAAAATAACTGGAATGCCTTTGTGTTGGTAATTTATAACAATAGCTTTGCGCGTTTTAGTCAATAACGCCTGATTTTTAATTTTATTTAATATTTGAATAGTCATTATTTTGCTCCGGTATTTACTAAGCCAAGTAAAAAGGTTCTATATAAAAAAAGTGGGTTACCAATAACATAACGATTAAATTTTTCACGAGGTTCTTGCATTAAGCGCCAAATCCACTCCATCCCCATTTCTCTTAACCACATCGGTGAACGTGAAATATTGCCAGAATAAAAATCAAATAGCCCACCTACGGCTAATGCTGTTTTACATCGTAATTGGTCTCTGTGCTCGAGTAACCATTGTTCTTGTATAGGTGAACCCATGGCAACTAATAAAACATCACAACCACTATCATTTATTGCGGTGATAATTTTTTGGGTACTCTCAGTGCCGTTATAACCATGTTCGGTACCTGCAATTTGTAGTCCTGGAAATTGAGCGCTTAATTCATTTGCTGCTTGATCTGCAATCCCTGGCTTAGCACCAAAGAAATATAAAGATTGACTACTTTCAACACAGTTTTTACAAAGATGAGGTAACATATCTGTTCCGTTATTGTTGCCATTAAGCAAGAATCCTGCTTTTTTTGCTGCTAATCTCATACCAGAGCCATCAGCGAACAATGCATCGGCTTTTGTTAGCTGATTAAAGAAGGCTGGATTGCTAATCGACAAATTAATGGAGTGCGCATTAATAAAAAAACCTATTTTTGTTTTACTTGCAGGTATATCACTAGATGTTATCCATTCAACAGCTTCCGCCATTGAAGTATTGTTAACATCTAAACCAAATAAAGATAAGTACTTAGATTCTTTAAGTCTTTTAATTTTTTGGCCATAAATAATAATCGAGATAAAACTTTTGCTCATCAGCGCTAGATAATCAGCTAAATTACCATTGAGTTGTTGTTCAAGTAGTTGTTCGGGCGTCATCACCGTTAAACCTGTTTTAAGGTGCAAGTCATAAAGACTAAAAATTCCTGCTTTACAGTTAGTTTTGTTAAGCACACAAAACTGTATGTCGGGTGAAAGTCGATGAGTCAAGGGAATACCGCAAAAAGAAATCTTACCTAAACAAATATCAAACAAAACTGCAGTTTTTACCCAAAGACCACAACTAAAGCGGTGTAATGTTAGCTTTCTGCTTAAGGCATCAGTCTTATATTGTTTTGAAAATAAGTTTCTTCTTGTCGTTATCGCCAAGGTTATATTTAACAGGAAACAGGGAAGCAGTATTAAGATAAGGATCAGGGCTATAGGCTTATCGACAATGTTGCCAGAGTATTGATGCTTAGTAGCATCGTAGTCTGTAGACGATTGAGTTATTGTTTGTAGTGAAAATTTAGTTTTTATCATTTCAGCTAACCTAAATTATTATCAGTTAACGTGTACAGTGCTTAAGTTGTGCCAACTTGGATTTTTATTTTATCTTGCTGTTTTATAATGATTTTATTGTGTCGCGGGCTGTTTGTTCAAAAAAAGAGAAGTACTAAATTGCAAAATAAAAAATTAAATTATCATTTTGCAATATATCTTAAAATACTAACAACAGACTAATTTGGGATAAAGCGATAAGATAATATTTGTTTCACGCGACAGGTCGTCTTCATTACATGCTTTAACTGACGTTAGTTGTTTTCTATTAACAAAGGCTAGTATGCGGGCAGAGAGAGAGAAAACAATTTTATGAAATAGATTATTAATAATGCTGGTGCGCATAGGACCACAATTGCTGTGTCTAATATAGTCACTTAAGTCATAGTCAAAGGTATTATTCCATTTTTGTTCGAGCTCTTTTATAAAATCCACCCCTTTACTTAATTCTATGACATGACCGTTTTCACCCCAGCCAACCTTGTTTATTTTTTGTATGCGAGCAAGTCTGGAATCAATAATACTGGTCAGCCATTCAATGGTTTGTTTATTATTCAAGGCAATGAGAACTCCTGAATTAAAGCGATTAGAATATCCTTTTGCCATATAAATATATTTTTTATCTTCTACTATTGTTTTTAAAGCGGGGCAATTGTCATTTACCACTGTATCAGCATCTAAAAATAAAACGGTGTCATATCCTGAGAGTAAAGCTGTTCGTATTAGCGTTAATTTAAGCCAACAGCACTCTACGCCTAATTTAGAAATATAAGGCCGAGTTACCGCTTGATGGTAGTATCCTTGCTTTATTGCATAGTTTTTGTGTGTTGCTAGTTCTTTGTTATACATTAACTGGTAACCATTTAGGGCAATGCTGAGTACTAATGTTTTATTGGACATAAATGTCCCCTTACTGCAAATGGGTTAATCAACTTCTCTACCTATGAAAAGTACTTAACTAAGTAACCTGCAATAACTACTCCATTATTGATAACCCCCTCTACCAATAGGCTAGCAGCGAGTAAAAGGTTTTATATAGGTATAAATGATGATTTTTTTTTGGTTTTTTTGCAAAATGCGAACTGACGTTGATAAATATTATAAGATACAAAGATTCATGTTTAGGTTAGTAAATAAAGTAAACTAAACCAACGCCTTATAGTTAAAGAGTTGGTTTAGGTAAAAAAGTTTCGCGTGTTAGTTAATCGGTGGGTTTGCAAGCGGTAGGCGTATTTTAAAACATGTACCAACACCTACCTCACTCGTAACTGTAATTGTACCGTGATGCTTTTCAATGATGCCATGTGAAATAGGCAAACCTAAACCCGTACCTTCACCAACAGGTTTGCTGGTATAAAAAGGATCAAATATTTTTAAGATATTTTCTTCACTTATTCCTCTACCATTATCTTGCACGTAAATAATGACGTTATCTTGCTCTTGGGTTGTTGTAATAGTCAATATCCCATTGGTTGAGCAAGCATGTGAAGCATTCATAAATAAGTTAATAAAGACCTGATTTAAATCATATGGCTGCCCCATAACGTCACCACAATCGGAAAGCTCAAGATTAATGGTCATAGAGTATTTTATTTCATTAGCAGATACTTTTATGCATTCTTTAATACAGTCATTAATACTAAAAGCGGTAAAGGCTTCATCTCCTTTATAAGATATTTTCTTTAAATTTTTAACTATCTTTTTTACGCGCTCTACTCCTTCAATGGTATCGGCTAAAAGAGAAGGGATGTCAGTTATTAAATAGTCAGCATCAATTTCTTTACGCATACTTTGATATTGTTGCAACATTGAGTCAACGTTATCTTTGAGAGGTAAATTATCTTGTATAATTTTGTCGAGTTTAAAAAATTCAGTAATGTTTTCAGATAAATAAAAGAGGTTGCTGTATGAGTAAGCAATAGGATTATTAATTTCATGCGCAATACCAGCCGTAAGTTGTCCCAGTGAAGACATCTTTTCTGACTGGATAAGTTGTGCTTGAGTTGTTTTTAATTCAGCAACAACCCCTTCAAGATTTAAAACATTATCGTATAATTGTCGTGTTTTATCTTCAAGTAGCTTTTCTGCCAACTGTCGTGCCTTTTTTTCGCGGATATAGGCTGTTTTATACGCGTCTTCTTCAGTCATATTAATCCTTGAAAGATATTACTAATTTACATTTTTCGGCTCCATCATGCATGCATTCAGGGTGTTCAATTACAATAGCTTGTTCAAAGTGTTGAGCAGCACCCGCAATCAATCCTTCAGAAAGATGGCACAACTTGCGCTTAGATTGATAAAACATAATTAAATCGCCATTAGGTTTTTCATCGTATTTAAAACTGGGTAAGTAAGAATCAGGATAAACACGCTTGACTTCCTTGTGAATAACACCGTCAATACAAATGAGAAAATCTTTTAAATTATCAATATGTGATAAGTTAGCAGGGCTACTATTAAATAAATGAATAAATAAATATTCACCAAAGGTGCGAACTAACGTGGGCGGATCAACTTGGGTTAATGTCGATAGTTCAGCAACAAAAGCCATTATTTCGGAGTCTTCATACTGCATACCGTTAGTATAAATACCTTCAGAATTTGGTTTTACTTTATCTAACAACTCATTCCATACCGACATGCCCATTTTTTCAATGACCATTTCGGAAAATGTGGTGAATATAGAACCTTGCATGTTAATTTCCTTAAATTATGATAATGATAACGGTTCAATAACAATCGTAAATTGGTGTTTTTGATTAATCTCGTATTCAATCAACTTATTAATTGTGTGTTCGGTAAATTCATGACCTTCAGCTAGAATAAGTAAGTTATTTGCAGAAAATAAACCATGTTTTAATACCATGTCGGGTAAAAGTTGTCGTGTCGTTAAGCCCTGTTCAGAAATATTATCTATAACTAATTCGGGGTTGGCCATTAATATATCTAAAACTTCTTTGGCATATTTCATACCTTTCGATTTATTTAACGCGACCAGTACTTGCTTATGATCTAGCCTTTTAACATCAATCTTACCGCAAGAAAATCGCCAATAATCTCTTGCAACACTTATTATTTTACAGGCAAGCAATGTTTTACTATTAACTTTATTTTTTAGTTCTGCTAGTGAATGAAATTGATAGGTTAGTATTGCTTTTACACCATTTAAACGTTGCGCTGGTGAAAGTATTTGTTGAGCAATATCTCCCTGAGTCAAAAAAATCTTTTTTTGTTCGAAATTGAGTAAATCAAAGGGGGTACAAACAATGGTTGAATCAAACCCTAACAATCCAATTTCGTTGAGAAAACCTGATAAGCGAATATCATGCAATGCTTCTTTATCTAGACAGAGCTTTTCTCCTAATCGGCCGGCTAATTGTGCTACATTTTTCGCAAAATCAGCATTAAGATCAGGACTGATCGCAATGAAGTTAAATAACATTTTCTCACAGGCTTTATTGTCTTGTTCATTTCTTGTTAATGACGTTCTAATTTGTTTGGTGCGTAAATTTACTTTTCCTTCTAAGTCATGATTTAAACTTTTAAGTAATTTATTTTTCTTTTCAATTTTACGTTTTAAATTATGGTTTTCCTTTTTTAAATGGGTGATCTCCAAACCTTCTTCAACAGCATTAATTAGCTCATCATTATTCCAGGGTTTATTAATAAAACGATTGATTTTACCTAAATTAATTGCTGCCACGGTTGATTCAAAATCAGCATAACCACTTAATACTATTCGATAAGTATCTGGGTGTGAATTAGCCAGTATTTCTAATAACGCTGCGCCGTCCATTTCAGGCATTCTCATATCAGAAACAACGATGTCTACGGGCGTTTTCTCTAAAATCTCTAGTGCGTTTATAGCACTATTAGCAATAATGACATTATATGACTTGCGGTGAAATAAACGTTGCAAAGTCCTGAGTATAATTCGTTCATCATCAACACATAAAACAGTCATATCTGAATACAAAGCATTTTGGGTACTACTATCTGACATAATCTTTCCCTACAAATTTTACAACTGAAATAAATAGTTTTAATGATGTTAATTATAACGACCACTATATTATCTATTTTTTACTTTATAGTGATAAATAACAAACATATATTATAGTTATAACGGTTATTTATTCAAAAATTATTGATATTATTATAATTAATAAGTCAATTTACCTTAACAACATTTGTAATTGTTAAGGCGATACATTAAGTTTTACATGTGGAATAAAAAATAGTTATAGCTAAATGCAACACTGTTTTATAGAAAATTTATTGGGCTTTAGTGCTTATTTTAAGGGAAGAAATGCAAAATTTGAATAAATCGGTCATTTTATTTGTTGACGATGAACCCGCTATTTTAAGATCGCTTCAACGTATTGCGAGCAAAGTGGATGCTACTATTTTAACGGCTGCTAGCGGCGGTGAAGCACTTGAGGTGATTAAAGAATGTCATGTTGATGTCATTGTTTCTGATATCAACATGCCCAATATGAACGGCAATCAATTACTTGAACAAGTTGCTCAAATTTCACCTGAAACTGTTCGTATTGTTTTAACCGGATGTGACAACATGGATACGGTACTTAATGCGGTTAATTCAGGGCACATTTGGGGGTTTTTACATAAACCTTGGGATAACTTCGAACTTATTGTTAAGTTAAAGCAAGCATTACAGCTCCAGAATATACTTGCTGAACGTACCTTAATGCGAAGAACGATTGATCAATACCAAAAATATCACAAAGCAAAATTTGAAGGCTTTATTGGCGATTCAATTCCGATGCAATTTGTTTATTCTTGTATCGAACAAAGCGCACCTAGCAGTGCCTCTGTATTTATTACTGGGCCTAGTGGCTCAGGAAAAGAAGTTGCTGCACAGGCTATTCATCGTTTAAGTAAAAGAAAAAATGGGCCTTTTATTGCGCTCAACTGTGCCGCTATACCCTCAGAATTGATGGAATCAGAAATTTTTGGTCACATCAAAGGAGCATTTTCTGGTGCTGTTTCTAATCGTGACGGTGCAGCATCATTGGCCAACGGCGGCAGCTTATTTCTTGATGAAATTGGTGAGATGGATATCAGTTTACAGGCTAAATTATTACGTTTTATTCAAACAGGTTGTTTTCAAAAGGTCGGTAGCGGTAAAGAAGAAAAAGTAGACATTCGTTTTATCAGTGCAACCAATCGAGACCCTCAAGTTGCCATTGATGAAAAGAAACTACGTGAAGATCTCTTTTATCGGCTCAATGTTATTTCTATTGCGTTACCCGCACTAAATGAACGTGGTAGTGATATTGTGAAGTTAGCCGAATATTTCTTAAGCCACTTTAGCAAAATGGAAGAAAAAGTTTTTGCGGGTTTCTCAACTAATGCTGAGGCATTAATTACATCGTACTCTTGGCCAGGTAATGTTAGGCAACTGCAAAATATTATTCATAGTGCAACAATTATGTCTGAAGGACCCTTAATTTCTGAACAAGTGATTGTTCAGCAACTTGGTCGGCAGTTTAAGCAAGCTGTTCTTGCAACACCCCCTGCGCAAAAAGCGGTTGTCTCGGCACAAGATGATATTAATATGCAGACACCTATGCCCAATACAGCTAATTTAACACCTTCAATAATTACCTTAGCTGATGTCGAAAAGCATGCCATTGAACAAGCGGTTTCATTGTGTGAAGATAACATCGTCAAAGCGGCCAGAGAACTAGGTGTGAGTCCATCAACGCTTTATCGAAAAATTCAGCAATGGCAAGTACCAGCGCTAGATTAATACCATTTTTAATTTGCAAAAAGTGCTGGTGTTTTTTTTCAAAGTGCAAATTATTATCAGTTCAACACCTAAGTGTAAAATAAAACTTATAATAATCAGTTGATTAAAATAACTTAAATATTGGAACGAAACTTGAAGGTATCATTGTTAACGATTTAACAATGATAATTCAGGAGTGTTCTAGTGCAGTTAATGTCTTTATTAAGAACGCAATTTAATTCGGTAATTGAGCTGTTATCAAATGCTATTTGGTTACTGAGTGCCGAGTTTGTTGCTAAAGTCTCCAGAATTTTCACTATTGTTGTACTTGCCGCGCAATTATCGCCAATCTCTTATGGTACCGCTATGTTAGCGCTGGCCTTTCATGATGTCTTTGCATTAATATTACGAGCCGGTGTAGGTAGTCAAATTATTAACTGCAAACAAGCGCAAGTCGCTAGTTTTGCAAAAAGTGGTATCGTCATCCAATGGGCTATCTGTCTCACTATCGCTGTAGGTCAGTGGAGCTCTGCAGACTTTCTATCGTCACTTTATGACAATGATGACATTGCCTCATTACTCAAAATAATGGCTGTTATTTATCTGCTTTATCCTTGGGTGAGTGTAAAAATATTTTTGTTGCAGCGCGATAATAAAATGCGCTGGTTTAGTATCAGAAATGGTGTTTGTGTCATCATCGAAAATGTATCTATAGCGGTAGCGGCTTTGCTTGGAGCTGACATCTTTGCTGTTGCTTTGGGTAAAATCGCCTTTTCGCTATTTTGGTTGTTGTTATTTTCATTCGCACCGGTTCAATCATATGGCATTGGTTTTGATAAAACTGTAATCAAGCAGATGTTAAGAACATCAGGTAAGCTTTTTAATACAGAATTTTTACGAGGGATTCGAGTTCATGCCGATACTTTTATTGCCGGTAAGTTACTAACCCCCGAGCTTTTTGGTTTTTATAGTTTTGCAAAAAATGCTGGGGTAGGTTTAAGTCAGTCAATTAATCAAGTTTATATGGCTGCTTTATATCCTTATATTTGCAAGTTAGCTCGACAAGGGCAGCTATTAGCACAACAAAAGAAAATATTTGCTCTTTCATTATCTATTGGTTTTTTATTCGTTTTTCAGGCTTTAATCGCTCCTATTTATGTACCGATTCTGTTCGACGATAAATGGTCGTCTGCTGTACCTATCATCACAATATTATGCTTAGTGGCATTACCAAACTTAATTATTGATATTGCTTGTTGTTTTCAACGGGCAACAGAGCAATACCACCTTGAAACCTTTACTCGTTTAGTTTGCCTGTTAGTTTCTTTACTCACGCTCATTATTATGGTGCCAAAAGAGCCAATGGAATTTGCTGTTGTTATCTTTTTTAGCAGTCTATTTTGCTTGATCCCGCTTTACTTAATTAATGTTCTTAAACCCTTAAATTATAACCTACGTACTTTATTTAATAGGAAAAAATCACATGAAATCTAATGCAGTTCCAATAGTATCAGTTATTATTCCAATGTATAACGTTGGAAAATATATTGAACAAAGTATCAATAGCGTTCTTAAGCAAACCTATCATCATTTTGAAATTATTTTAGTGGATGATGGTTGTACTGATGATACCTTAAATAAAGTGAATCAATTTACAGACCCTAGAATTAGAATCATTCATCAAACTAATCGAGGTTTGTCTGGCGCAAGAAATACCGGTATAGATGCGGCTCGTGGTTTATATGTTGCTTTACTCGATGCTGACGATTATTGGGCTAAAGATAAATTAGCTAAGCATATTAAGCACCTATCAGCGAACCCTAAGGTAGGAGTAAGTTACTGTCCGTCATTGTTTATTAATGAAGAAGGCGTACTTTTGGGTGTTGGTCAATTTCCCAAGCTTAGCAATATAACTAAACAACATATTTTTTGTCGTAATCCTGTAGGTAATGGCTCATCGCCAGTGATTAGAAGAGCGTTATTAGCAGAAATTGGCTATTTTGGTGTTAAAAGAGATAAATATCGAAAAATGTATTTTGATGAAAGTTTGAGACAATCTGAAGATATCGAATTATGGACTCGCATAGCATTAACCACTACATGGAAATTTGCTGGTATTGCCAAACCTTTAACTTATTATCGTGTTAACGATACTGGCCTTTCAGCAGATGTTGATAAGCAGTATTCAAGCTGGCAACATGCCGTTATGCTAAACCAAGCTTCTGATCCAACTTTTTTCAAACAGTTTTATAGTTTAGCAAGGGCATACCAGCTTCGTTATTTAGCCAGACGGGCGATACAGTCTGAAAGTAAACTGACAGCTTTTAAGCTTATCCATCAAGCAATATTTTGTAATTACAGGATCCTTTTTCAAGAGCCTAGTCGCACGATAATGACCTTAGGCTGTGCTTGGTTAAAGTTTTTACCGAGCAAGCTATATCGACGAATTGAGAAGTTTGCCATGTTAAATTTTGGCAATAGTTCAATTAAACAATAAGGTTAAAATGTAATGAAGACCTATAATCTATATCAGTTCTTGTACTACTCATAATATTTATTTAGAGGCACTATGGCGCGTATTAATAAATCAGATGATAACTCAAAAGTTAATCAGCTATTAAGTGGCATGGATAAATCTGTTGCAGAAAGTTTCACTTATAAACAACGTAAAGCATTACAAAAAAGCATTAGTACTCAGGACTGGCGAAGTCACAATGTAGATTTTAGACCTACATTAGCATTGCCTTTTCTCCCTTGGAGTTTCTATATTGTTTTTCTAGTGGGTGTTAATAGAAGGGGGCTTACACACACTGAACGTTTTATTGCTTTTGCTATGTTTTTATTATTTATATTCGTCTTCGGTTTAGCCATGATTGGTTGTGTGTTTTTGTTAATTTATTTATTTAAATCATGGTTAGGAATAGATTTGTTTCCAAATGAATCTTTAGGTCTTTGGGACGCCCTCAAAAGTCTTTTCTAGCTATTTTCACGCAAAGTAAATGCTTTAACAGGCATAATGATAGATTTTTAAATAACATTGCTTACAGCTTGATAACGCTATCTGTTAGTTATCAAGCCATATGTATCACTTGCCAGAGACTCTTAGTTGATTAACCATGACTGAATAGTATCTCTGTCTGGGATAGAACCGCTATGCACATTAACATCATTAATTAAAACTGCTGGGGTAGTCATTACGCCATATTCCATAATAACTTCAGGGTCTGTTTCTTTTATTACCTGAAT
This sequence comes from Colwellia sp. BRX10-9, assembly GCF_014077405.1. Taxonomy (NCBI): domain Bacteria; kingdom Pseudomonadati; phylum Pseudomonadota; class Gammaproteobacteria; order Alteromonadales; family Colwelliaceae; genus Colwellia; species Colwellia sp. BRX10-9. The sequence continues at coordinate 11,113 of NZ_JACGVV010000033.1, forward strand.
ATTAATATTTAATTCTTTGGCTATTTTAGAAATTTTTTCAACAGTCTTTATACATTTAGTACAGCCAGTACCCAGTACTTTTATTTCTATCATAATATTTTCTCTTTAGTTAGGTGTTAAATAAAAGGGCTTAAAAAATTAAATGTCCAACCAATTAAAGTAAATGCAATAAGCAATAGAATAAAAAGTATCGTCAATAACCGCCACTGCATGACTTGCTTTAATAAGATAAATTCAGGAAAACTTGCAGCTACAGTACTCATACAAAAAGCCAGTGTGGTACCTACAGGAAGACCTTGTTTAAGTAAACTTTCCATGACAGGAATAACACCAGTCGCATTAGAATATAAAGGTATGCCAAGTAAAACTGCAGAAGGGACTGACCACCATTGCCCATCGCCTAAATGCGCTTGAATCCAACCGTCGGGAACAAAACCATGTAAAGCTGAGCCTAACCCTACACCTACGATGACCCATTTCCATACTCGTCCAAAAATTTCGCTGAGCTCTTCCTTTGCAAAAGTATGCCTTTGTTTTAACGATAATATTGCAGATTGTTTAGCTTTAACTCTTACCGTGTTTTGACCGCGTTGTAACGCTTTGGCGGCAAAAGATTGCAACCAACGTTCAGCTTTTATGGCATCAAGAAAAATACCGCCTAATATGCCAACAGACATCCCAACCACAATGTAAAGCAGGGTAAATTTCCATCCCAATAAACTAAGTAACAGCAATACTGCTACTTCATTTATCAGTGGTGATGTAATGAGAAATGACATCGTTATACCTACAGGGATCCCTGCTGATGTAAAACCCAAAAATACCGGAATACTCGAGCAAGAACAAAACGGCGTTATTGCGCCAAAACTTGAGCCAAGTAAATAACCAACCCCTGAATGTTTACCGGCTAAGTAATCACGAATACCTTCAACATTCATTGACGCTCTTAATAAAGCAATAGCGTAGATCATTATCAATAACAAAAAGAATATCTTAGTGGTGTCTTCGATAAAAAAATGAAGGGCATCGCCTAGTTTTGTTGTTCTAGATAAACCAAATATATCAACAACTAACCATGTGGCTAAATCGGTAAATATCTCAAACATAAGCTGTCCTATCGAGGTGGATAATAAGTAATAAAATAAGTTCGCTAAGGTAGTATAGATTTTGTAACACGGTTTTAAACAGCATTGACGGTAAAATTTAAACCGATAAAAGACAATAATAAGCGATTGATATACTCATTATTATAATAGTACAGCGTTGTTATACTTTGACTTAAGTCAGGTTGTCGCTAATTACTGCCGATAAAAAGACGGTAGTATTAGTAGGTGAGTTCGTTGAGGATCGATATTTTCCCTTTGCGCTATTTTAGACGTTAGGCAAAGGGTATATCTAGCAATAAGTGACTTTAAACGCCGGGTGTTGCTTGAATCACTTTATTTCTAAGCCATTTGTTAGCGGGTTCAAAGTCGAGGTTTGTATGCCAATAAAGATGCATATCAATATCAGGTAGTGTTACAGGTAATGGGTATATAACCAAATCGAGCAATTGCGCGTACATTTTAGCGGTTGTTTCTGTTGCCGTGAGCAACATATCGTTACCAGCTATAACCCGACATGCTGAAAATGTATGTTGGCACCGCAAACCTATTTTACGTTGTAATCCAAGACGAGCTAATTCGAAATCCTCAATGCTTGGTCCTGTAGAACGCGACGACACTAAAATATGGTCCATCGCTAAGTAGCTTTCTAAATCTAGTATTGCGTTAATTTGTGGATTATTTTTACGTGCAACGACTACTAATTTATCTTTTTCTAATTGGGTGTGTAATATATTGTCGCTAACGGGTAATAGAGTATCTATGGCTAAATCAATGTCGCCGCTGGCGAGTTTATTTTCCAGTTCATGGCGATTAACTCGGCGGCTACTTTGTATATTTACCCAGGGCGCTTCTTTATGAATTCTCTGTATCAAAGGCGGCAAGTAAGAAGCTTCTAAGGCAACGTGCAACGAAATGGTAAAACTTTTGCGCGAGGTCATCGGTTGAAATTGTTTTGACTGTGCTAAACATATTTGTAATTGACGTAAAGCTTCACGAACATCTGCAACTACATTATTAGCCACTACAGTAGGCCGCATTTCATTGCCTTGTCGCACAAAAAGTGGATCGTCAAAATGTGCGCGTAATTTACTCAAAGAGTGACTCACTGCTGGCTGTGACAAATTCAGTGCTGATGCTGCTTTGGTAATATTGCCTTCGCAGTAAATGGCTTCGAAGACCACAAATAAATTTAAGTCGACTTTCATCGTTATATTTCAACCTAATTCGTAAAATAAGAAATTAATATTGCCATTCTATTCATAAAATGAATAGTTAATCATTAAGTTTATTATTTAATTTAATTAGGGTCATATATTTAATCAATCGTTATTATATTTCGGCTTCTTTATTTGTAAGATGAATAGTAGGTCATAATAACTATTCATTTGTTTAATTGTTGACTGGCAATTAATATCAATATATCGAAAAAAAAGATATTTAAAGAACCTCAATTAATGATGAAGATGATAATAAGCCCGCTATTAAAATCGCAACCTATTTCTGTGAAAGGGTAAACGCATGACGGCCATCTATCTTATACGTCACGGGCAAGCCTCTTTTGGTAAAGCCGACTACGACCTCTTGTCTGAAAAAGGCAGTGAACAATCGCGCTTATTGGGTAAGTATTGGCAAGCCATATCTGCACCAGAAAAGATTTACTCGGGTGATTTGCTGCGACACGGACAAACCCTAGAACATTTCTTACTGGGTTATGAAAGTGAACCATCACCTGTGATACTGCATTCAGGGTTTAATGAGTTTAATCATCAAGAATTGTTAACTTGCTATGATGCACAATGGAAAGATTTTTCAAAAATGGCTACGATAATGAGTAAACAGCCGAGCGCAAATAAAGCTTTTCAAAAAGAGTTTGCTAATGCACTGCTTCGGTGGACAGGTGGCAACCACGACAATGAGTATAAAGAAAGTTGGAGTCAATTTAAAAAACGTTGTATTAGCGCATTACAAGATGTCATTAAGCAAGAGCTAACGGCAAGAAAAACTATTACACAAAAGAATCAACATACAAACAATATTTGTATATTTACTTCAAGTGGCACCATAGCTGTCATTATTCAGCATGTTTTAGGCTTATCTGATGAAAAAACATTAATCATCAATCAACAGTCACGCAATACTGGTGTTACTAAATTACTCTTTTCAGAAAAGAATTTAAGCATTGATTATTTTAACAATTATAGTCATTTGACCCTAGCAGGTGAAGACTGGGTGACGTTTAGATAATCGATAATATATTAGCAATTAAGAAGGAGACTTAACATGAACAAGATTAACTTATTCGATCTAACAGGAAAAATCGCTTTGGTTACTGGCGCAAGTCGTGGCATTGGTGAACAAATAGCTAAATTACTGGCGCAAAGTGGCGCCCATGTCATTGTTTCTAGCCGTAAAGTTGAAGGTTGCCAAACTGTTGTTGACGATATTATTGCCGCAGGTGGCAGCGCTCAAGCTATACCTTGTCATATTGGCGAAATGGACCAAATCGAAAACATTTTTTCTTTGATTAAAGAACAACATGGCAAGCTTGATATTTTAGTTAATAACGCCGCGGCTAATCCCTATTTTGGCCATGTGTTAGATACTGATTTAAGTGCTTTTCAAAAAACAGTCGACGTCAATATTCGCGGATATTTTTTCATGTCTGTTATTGGGGCAAAGCTAATGAAAGAAAATAATGGTGGCGCTATTGTCAATGTGGCTTCTATTAACGGTGTTATTCCTGGTGACTTTCAGGGGATTTATTCCATTACCAAGGCCGCGGTTATCTCTATGACTAAGACCTTTGCCAAAGAGTGTGCTCAATTTAATATTCGAGTTAATGCTTTATTACCCGGCGGCACCGATACAAAATTTGCGTCAACATTAGTCAATAATCCCAAGATACTTGAACAAATGTTGCATCACGTGCCGATGAAGCGTATTGCGCAGCCTGAAGAAATGGCTGGCACTGTACTTTACTTGGTTTCAAATGCATCAAGTTACACGACAGGCACTGCGATTAACGTTGATGGTGGTTATTTAATTGGCTAGGCAATAAAGTTATTAACAAGGCTCTGGCAACCGTTGGCATTAATTTGTCTGCTGCAATATTTAATATTAATAAATTTCAGGAAACACAATGAGTAATAGTAATTCAGCCAAACTTTTTGAATCATTTTCATCAGGTGCACTCACGTTAAAAAATCGTACGGTTATGGCTCCGATGACTCGGACCTTTTCGCCTAACTATATTGCCAATAACGATGTTGCAAAATATTATCGACGCAGAGCAGAAGGTAATGTCGGTTTAATTATTACCGAAGGTACTTTTATTTCGCATAAAGCGGCTAATGGCTATGAGCGAGTTCCTGCTATTTTTGGTGAAGAAGCTTTAGCTGGCTGGAAACATGTTGTCGATGAGGTACATGCTGCTGGAGGTAAAATCGTGCCACAAATTTGGCATGTTGGTTCAGTGAGAAAAGAAGGTATTGGCCCAGATAAATCAGTACCTGCCTATAGTCCATCTGGCTTATATAAACCCGGTGCCCCCAATGGTATTGAAATGAGCCAAGCCGATATTGACGAAGTTGTTGCTTCTTTTGCGCAAGCTGCTCTCGAGGCTAAAAATATTGGCTTTGATGGCGTTGAAGTTCATGGTGCTCATGGTTACTTGGTTGATCAGTTCTTCTGGGAAGGCACAAATCAGCGTGATGATGGTTACGGAGGTTCATTAGAAAACCGTACCCGTTTTGGTGTTGAAATTGTCCAAGCAATTCGCGCCGCTGTTGGTGATGATTTTCCTATTATCTTTAGATTTTCTCAATGGAAGCAACAAGACTACAATGCAAAACTTTGCCAAACACCCGCAGAGTTAACGACTTTTTTAACACTATTAAGTGATGCTGGGGTCGATATATTTCATGCGAGCACCCGCCGTTTTTGGTTACCAGAATTTGAAGGCTCGACGCTGAATTTAGCCGGATGGACGAAAAAAATAACCCATAAACCGGTAATAACCGTGGGCAGTGTTGGGCTCGACAGTGACTTCACCGGTGAAGGTAGTATGGACCTGGGCGGTGCTTCTAACCCAACCGGAATTGATGGTTTATTAACGCGCCTAAATAATGATGAATTTGATTTGGTTGCTATTGGTCGAGCGTTATTAGTCGATCCAGAGTGGGTTAATAAAATACGAGATAAAAAAGAAGACCAAATAGCCCCGTTTAATAAAGAAGCGTTAATGAAGTTAAGTTAAATAAATTAAGTCAGTTGTCGGTTGATTAATCAACTTTCAACCGACAATGATTTTTGAATATCGTGACAAAAAAATTCTCACTGCACTCGTTAGTAAACGGGCGCTATTAAATTATAGGGATCTCTCATGGATTTTGAATACAGTGACAAAGTTAACGCATTAATAAATCGTGTAAATTTATTTATGGATAAATATGTTTATCCTGCTGAACAGAAAATGCATGAACAAGTTGCACAAGAGCCTTGGTCAACACCGCCGTTAATGGAAGAGCTAAAAGCGAAAGCAAAAGCAGAAGGGCTATGGAATTTATTCTTACCTTTGAGTTATGGCAAATATAGTGCGGGTTTAACTAACTTAGAATATGCACCTTTAGCTGAAATTATGGGTAAAGTGATGTGGGCGCCAGAAGTGTTTAATTGTGCGGCTCCTGACACAGGCAATATGGAAGTTCTCGCTAAATATGGCAGTGAAGCCCAGAAAAAACAGTGGTTAGAGCCGCTACTTGAAGGAAAAATCCGTTCCGCTTTTGCCATGACAGAGCCTGAAGTCGCTTCAAGTGATGCGACCAATATTGAATTACGTATCGAACGTGACGGTGATGAATATGTCATTAACGGTAAAAAGTTTTACATCAGTGGCGCGTGCCGTAAACAATGTGAAATTATGATCGTTATGGGTAAAACCGACCCCGACAATGAAAATCGTTATATTCAACAATCGCAAGTGCTAGTGCCAATGAGAACACCCGGTGTCACTATGGTTCGCCCAATGAAAGTGTTTGGCTATGATGATTCGCCAGAAGGACATGCTGAAATTATTTTTGAAAATGTTCGAGTGCCTATCGACAATATTATTGTTGCTGAAGGTAAAGGGTTTGAAATCGCGCAAGGGCGTTTAGGTCCTGGTCGTATTCATCATTGTATGCGTTCGATTGGCATTGCTCAACGTGCGTTAGATTTAATGTGTAAGCGTGTTAATGAACGTATTGTCTTTGGTCGTCCGATGATAAAACAACAATCAATACGCGAAGATATTGCTATTTCAGCTTGTCAAATTGAACAAGCGCGTTTGATGACGTTAAAAGCGGCGCAAAAAATGGACCTTGAAGGTAATAAAGCGGCGAAAGATATTATTGCCATGATAAAAATAGTTGCACCGAATATGTCGCTTGACGTTATTGACCGAGCTATTCAATGTCACGGCGCGGTAGGGGTTAGTCAGGATACTTTTTTAGCGCATGCATATGCGGCTCAAAGAACCTTGCGTTTAGCAGATGGTCCTGATCAAGTTCACATGATGCAACTTGGACGAGATTTAGTAAAAAAATCGACATAACATTAAATGATTATTGAAATTAATCGTCTTAAATCTGAAAGAGAATAAATACATGGCAGCAAACGTACCTTTTGATGTTGAAAAACTCACCGCTTACCTAGCACTTCATCTTGATGGTTTTATCGGTCCCATTACGCTTGATAAATTTTCAGGCGGACAATCTAATCCGACCTATAAAGTGATAGCGCAGTCCGGAATATTTGTCTTGCGCAGCCAACCGCCAGGAAAACTCCTAAAATCAGCACATGCGGTTGACCGTGAATATAAAGTGCTAGCCGCGTTAAAATCTTCAGACGTTCCTGTCGCCGAGGTTTATCACCTTTGCGAAGATACTAGCATTATTGGCTCGATGTTTTATCTGATGGAATATTGTGATGGTAGCGTTTATTGGAGTGCCTCATTAGCAGAAGTCAAAACTAATGAATATCGCAGTAAAATGTATGACGCAATGAACAATGCTTTGGTTGCTTTACATCGCATCAATGTTGAAAGTGTTGGCTTAAGTGAGTACGGAAAAGCAGGTAATTATTTTCAACGTCAATATGATCGTTGGTCTGCGCAATACCGTGCCTCAGAACTCAAAAAAATAATAGCGATGGACAAGTTAAACCAATGGCTTGAAGTTAATTTACCCGCAGATGATGGCAAAGTTTGTTTAGTCCATGGCGACTTTCGCTTAGACAACATGATGTTTGCCAAAGACAAACCAGAAATTATAGCCATTCTTGACTGGGAGCTCTCAACCTTAGGACATCCGTTTTCTGATTTAGCCTATCAATGTATGGGATTACGTATGCCTCAAGGTATTGGCAGTATCGATGGCTTAAAAGGAGTAGATAGAGCCAGTCTAGGCATCCCAACGGAAGCAGAATATGTGGCAACCTATTGTCAGCGTATGGGCATTGAAAAGATAGATAACTGGACATTTTATCTCGCCTTTAGTTTTTTCAGGTTAGCCGCCATTGTTCAAGGTGTTGCCAAAAGAGCGTCACAGGGCAATGCGTCGAATGAAAATGCCAGTAAAATTGGTCAGTTTGTCGAACCTTTAGCACTGATGGCTCTTGAGATAATAGCGCAAGAAAAGGCCACCAAATAGTCGCTAGCTATTCAATTTAGCACCATGACAATAAACACGTTCAAATAATATTTTAAGGAAAAAAAATGGATCCATTATTAGATTTTACCGGAAAAGTTGCTGTTATTACGGGTGCTGCTCAGGGGTTTGGTATGTTATTAGCCCAAGAGTTAGCTCAGCGTGGTGCTAAGTTAGTGATCAGTGATATTAACGAAGCAGGTGTTAACAAGGTGGCCAATGATATTGCAGCTTCAGGCGCTGAGGTGTTCGGGCTTCAATGCGATGTTGCTAAAAATGCAGATTGTAAAGCTATGGTCGACTTAGCCATTGAAAAATTTGGTCGTGTTGACATTGGTGTTAATAATGCAGGTGTTGCTCATGATTTTCATGCGTTACACGAAATTGACGAAGCCCTGATGGATAGACAATTTGCCGTTAATGTTAAAGGTGTGCAGTTTGGCATGAGTCATCAAATTAAGCAGATGTTAACGCAACAAGGTGGCGCCATTTTAAACGTTAGCTCAATGGCAGGTCTTGGCGGTGCGGCAAAAGTTGCGGCTTACTCTATGGCAAAGCATGCCGTTATTGGTTTGACAAAAACGGGCGCTGTTGAATATGGTCGCCATAATATTCGTATCAATGCGATATGTCCTTTTTTTACCTTAACTAAAATGGTCACTGACATGGCCGATGAAAGTATGCAAAGTAAAATGAGTTTAGGTGCGCCAATGAAGCGTTTAGCCGAGCCTAAAGAAGTTGTTGCCGTGATGCTAATGATGCTGTCACCCGCGAACACTTATATGACCGGGCAATGTATCGCGATTGATGGCGGTGTATCAGCGCAGTAAACAATAATCTTGTGTTACTTTTTTAAATAGTTAATAAGAAGAGACCCGAATGGCCAGTGAATTAATGAATCAACGAGATATTGAATTTATGCTGTATGAATTCTTTGATAGTGAGTCTCTTTTAAAAAGAGAACGTTATCAAGATCATGACCGGCATACATTTAACGAAGTTATTGCTACGGCTAAAACTATAGCAGAAAAACATTTCTTACCTATTCGTCAAAAACTTGATACTCACCAACCGACGTTTGACGGTAAAAAGGTACATTTAATTCCTGAGCTCAAACCCGCTATTGATGCCGTTATTGCCTCGGGTTTATCTTCAGCGACCGCAGATTATGAAACCAGTGGTATGCAACTGCCGCCAATCATCGCCAGCATCGCTACTTCATATTTAACTGTCGCTGGTGGTGTCGGTTTAGGTTACAACATGTTAACCACCGCGAATGCTAATTTACTTAGCGCGCATGGCAGTGAAGACCTCATCGAAAAGTGGGTAAAACCAATGCGAGCGGGTCGTTTTATGGGCACAATGGCGATGACAGAGCCGGGCAGTGGTTCAGGCTTAGGTGATTTAATCACTAAAGCGACTAAGGCCGAAGACGGTAGCTATCGTATTAGTGGTAATAAAATTTATATATCGGGTGGTGATCATGATCTCAGTGAAAATATTGTTCACTTAGTGCTTGCGAGATTAACCGGCGCGCCAAAAGGGATAAGAGGTATTTCGCTTTTTGTTGTGCCAAAATTTTTGCTTAATGACGATGGCTCAATTGGCGATGACAATGAAGTCGCCTTATCCGGACTATTTCATAAAATGGGCGGGCGGGCTCAAACTTCCACTGCGTTGAGTTTTGGAGAAAAGAACGGTTCTGTTGGTTACCTAGTGGGGGAAGAAAACCAAGGGCTTAAATATATGTTTCATATGATGAATGAAGCACGCATTATGGTTGGAACCAGTGCGGCGGTTATCGGTATAGCAGGTTACTTGTACTCATTAGATTATGCTAAAAATCGGCCACAAGGTCGTTTACCCTCGAGTAAAGATCCACTATCACCTATGGTTAATATTATCGAACATGCCGATGTACGAAGAATGCTTCTCGCGCAAAAAGCTTACGCAGAGGGCGCATTTTCATTAGTACTTTATGGCACACAATTGAGTGACGATGAGAAAACAGCAGCTAGTGCTAAAGAAAAAGAGCACGCACATCTCTTATTAGACTTTCTTACCCCTATTATTAAAACATGGCCTTCTGAATATGGTACTAAAGCCAATGACCTGGCCATTCAAGTACTCGGTGGTCATGGCTATATTAATGAACACCCCGTGGAATTATTTTATCGTGATAATCGTTTAAACGCTATTCATGAAGGTACAACGGGTATTCAGTCGTTGGACTTATTAACCCGAAAGGTGCCAATGAATAAGATGGCAGGATACTTAGCAACATTAACTGAAATAAATATAACGATAGAAAAAGCCAAAAATTATCAAAGTTTAACTGAATTTAGCCAACAACTAACGGCAGCGGTAAAAAGTTTACAGCTAACTACCGAAGCACTATTAACCGCCATGACCACCAAAAATATTGATTTAGCTTTAGCTAATTCGGTTAAATACCTCGAGTTGTTTGGACATGTGATCGTCGCTTGGTTATGGCTCAAACAAGGCCTTGTTGCCACGAAAGCGCTTGAAAATAAACCACACCAAAGTGATGAAAATTTCTATCAAGGAAAACTGCAAACCTTACAGTATTTCTATAGGTTTGAATTACCGCAAATAGCGTTATGGTCAGCGCTGTTAATAGACAGTGATGACAGCACTTATCAGATGAAAGCTGAATGGTTTTAAAGAGTCATTAAAAATAGCAGTTAAATAAATAATAGAGACACCTTATGCCAACTATAATTAACAAAGAAGAATTAGCAAATTATATAGGTTTTCAAGCTAAACCAACGCCTTGGCACTTAGTTACTCAGCAACAAATTGATCAATTTGCTGATTGTACACTCGATCATCAGTTTATCCATGTTGATGAAGAAAAGGCAAAAGCGACACCCTTTGGCGGTACTATTGCTCATGGTTTCTTATCGCTATCAATGCTCTCTCATTTTGCTGAAGACTTTAGCGTTATCATTGACGGATTTTACATGGGCTTAAATGCCGGTTTTGACAAGGTGAGATTTTTGCAACCCGTTGCGGTCAATAGTCGTATTCGAGCACATGCAACAACGTTGGCGATTGAAGAAAAAAAACCAGGACAATATCGTTTGTCTACCCAAGTAAGTGTTGAAATTGAAGGCAGTGAAACACCTGCGCTAGTCGCACAGTGGATTTCAGTACAAATGGTAAAATAACATGGCTAAAAAGTAATTTTAAAGTATTTTAAGGAAATATCATGACAATCAGTTTTATAGGAAAAGTCGCTATAGTTACCGGCGCAGGTAATGGATTAGGTCGCTCACATGCCTTAGCGCTTGCTGCGCGTGGCGCAAAAGTCGTTGTTAATGATTTAGGAGGTGCGCGCGATGGTAGCGGGGCGTCTTCACAAGCATCACAAGATGTTGTGCGTTTAATTGAAGAAAAGGGTGGAGAAGCCATCAGCCATGGCGCAAATGTTGCGAACTTTGATGAAGTACAAGACATGGTTAATCAAGCAATGGAAAAATGGGGACGTGTTGATATTTTAATCAACAATGCCGGTATTTTAAGAGATAAATCCTTTACTAAAATGACCTTAGCAGACTTTTCCTTGGTGATGGATGTTCATGTGATGGGCAGCGTTAATTGTACTAAAGCTGTTTGGGATATCATGCGTGAACAAAACTATGGCCGTATTGTGATGACAACCTCATCCAGTGGCATGTATGGTAATTTTGGCCAAGCTAACTATGGCGCAGCTAAAATGGCAGTTTTAGGCTTAATGAATACGTTATCGATTGAAGGATTTAAGAATAATATCCGGATAAATGCGCTTGCCCCAACCGCTGGCACACGTATGACTGAAGACCTAATGCCTGAAGAAATTGTAAAAGCATTTGCTCCTGAAGCGGTAACGGCTGGTTTGCTAACCCTTTGCGATGACGATGCGCCGACCCGCTTTATTTTATGTGCAGGTGCGGGCGGTTACTCAAGTGCAAGCATGTTTGAAACTCAAGGTTGTTTTATCCCACAGTCGTCACAAACACCAGAATCCGTGCGCGGACAGTGGTCACAGTTAACCGATGAAGCAGGCCAAGCAGCTTTATCTTCTGGATCAAAACAAGGTGAGAAATTTGTCAGCAAAGCTATGGCTTATATGAAGTCACAGCAGCAAAAGTAAATATGACAACTTGTTTGTCGTTCACATCATAATTAAAAAGGAATACTGATGAGAGAAGCCGTAATAGTATCTGCCGCACGTACCCCGATAGGAAAAGCATACCGAGGTGCCTTTAATGATTTATCGGCGCCAACCTTAGCGGCTACTGCGGTTAAAGCCGCCGTTGAAAGAGCAGGAATTGATGCCAATGAAATTGAAGACTGTATTTTTGGTGCCGCTCTAACGCAAGGTAATCAAGGGATGAACTTTGGTCGGCAAGTGGCAATGGCGGCTGAGTTGCCGGTTTCTGTACCTGGCATGACTGTCGATCGTCAATGTTCGTCAGGCTTAATGTCTATTGCTATTGCGGCCAATCATATTGTTTGTGATGGCGCACAAGTGGTGCTTGCAGGCGGTTGCGATTCCATTAGTTTGGTACAAAACGATAAAATGAATATGTATAGAGCTGTTGACCCAAGTGTTAAAGCCTATCGACCAGCTACTTATATGCCGATGCTTGATACGGCCGAAATTGTTGCCAATCGCTATAGTATTTCTCGAGCAGAGCAAGATGCCTATGCACTTAAATCTCAACAACGCACCGCCGCAGCGCAACAAGTGGGTAGGTTTGATGATGAAATTGTGCCAGTGACCTGTACTAAACTGGTTATGGACAAGGCGACGGGTGATATCAGTAAAGAAACGGTCACTTTAACTAAAGACGAAGGTAACCGTCCATCAACAACGTTAGCGGGACTGTCAGCTTTAAAGGCGGTCAAAGATAATGGTGCTATTACGGGCGGTAATGCTTCGCAGTTATCCGATGGCGCTGCAGCCGTTGTTCTAATGGAACGAGGTTTAGCTGAGCAGAGAGGCCTTAAGCCTTTAGGTGTCTATCGTGGCATGGTCGTTGCCGGTTGTGAACCCGATGAAATGGGTATTGGGCCGATTTATGCGATACCCAAATTGTTAGCGCGTAATAACTTAACGATTGACGATATCGGTTTATGGGAAATCAATGAAGCTTTTGCGGTACAAGTTTTATATTGTGCGACTAAATTAGGCATTCCTGAAGATCGTCTTAATGTAAATGGTGGTGCAATTTCTATTGGCCATCCTTATGGTATGAGTGGCACACGTATGGTGATGCACGCACTGATTGAGGGAAAACGTCGTGGAATTAAATATGTTGTGATCAGCATGTGTATTGGTGGTGGACAGGGCGCAGCGGGTCTGTTTGAAGTACTTTAAGCGTTTTAATTAAAACATTTACCGTGGCGTAACTATAATAATAATGCCACGTAAACAATTTGTGATTGGGGAGATAAATATAATGGAAAAGATTTGGCTTGAAAAGAGTTACCCACCTGGTGTTGATTTCGAAATAGACCCAGATAAATATAACTCATTAGCAGATTTATTTACTAAATATACCAAGTTATATCAAGATAACACCGCTTTTATTAATATGGGAGCAAGCATTAGTTATCAAGAACTTGGTCAACAAGCTCATGACTTTGCGGCTTACTTACAACAAGATTTAGGATTAGTTAAAGGTGATAGATTCGCGATTATGATCCCCAATCTTCTTCAATACCCTATCGCATTATTTGGTGCCTTATTAGCTGGACTTACCGTGGTGAATGTTAACCCGTTATACACAGCACGTGAATTAGAGCATCAGTTAAAAGACTCAGGCACTAAAGCTATTCTCATCCTCGAGAATTTTGCCCATGTCCTTGAAAAAGTTATTGATAAAACCGATGTTAAACATATTGTTCTTACGGCTGTAGGTGACAGGTTAGGGGCAGTTAAAGGGTTACTTATTAACAGTGTACTCAGGCATGTTAAAAAGCAGGTGCCTGCTTTTAATTTTCCTGGAGCAGTCAGATTTAATCAAGCGATGACAAAAGGAGCTAAATTAACCTTTAGTCCTGTCAAAGTGGTTGGTTCAGATCTAGCCTTCTTACAATATACCGGTGGCACGACGGGCCCATCAAAAGGAGCCATGCTTACCCATCGCAATATGGTAGCTAACCTCGAACAATCAAATGCGGCGACTAAAAATATATATGAAGTAGGCAAAGAAATTATGGTGACAGCCTTACCGCTTTATCATGTCTATGCGCTAACGTCTAATTGCTTATGTTTTATGCCTTTTGGCGGTACTAATATTTTAATTACCAATCCAAGAGATATGAAAGGCTTTGTTAAAGAGCTCGCTAAATACCCTTTTACTATTATCACGGGTGTAAATACTTTGTTTAATGCTTTATTACATACCCCTGGGTTTGACCAACTTGATTTTAGCCCATTAAAACTTGGTTTTGGTGGCGGAATGTCAGTACAACGTCCGGTAGCCGAGCTTTGGGAAAAAGTCACTAAAACAAGATTGTTAGAAGGTTATGGTTTAACAGAGTGTGCGCCATTAGTGACGATGAGCCCTTTTAATCAACAAAGCTATAACGGCTCTATTGGCTTACCTGTTTCTTCGACCGATATTCGCTTAATTGGCGATAATGGTGAGGAAGTTGCGCTAGGTGAGCCCGGTGAGATGTGGGTTAAAGGTCCTCAGGTGATGAAAGGTTATCACAACCGACCCGATGCAACCGAAGAAGTGCTCAAAGATGGTTGGCTAGCTACCGGCGATATTGCCACCATGGATGAAAATGGCTTTTTTAAAATTGTTGACCGAAAAAAAGACATGATCAACGTCTCAGGCTTTAATGTTTTTCCTAATGAAATTGAAGAAGTACTCGTTATGCATGATGGTGTACTTGAAGCCGCTGCTATTGGTATTCCACACGACACAACGGGAGAAGCGGTTAAGGTTTTTATTGTCAGGAAAAATCCTAATTTAGCAGAGCAAGATATATTTGATCATTGTCATGAAATGCTAACAAACTATAAACGTCCTAAGTTGATAGAGTTCATCGATGAGCTACCCAAAAGTAATGTCGGAAAAGTTTTACGAAAAGAGTTACGTAAGGACGTTGCATAAATAGACTAGGTTAACTTTTTTCTAGAACTAAATCGATTGGATATATACGCCTACGGCTAGTGTTATGCTAGTCCTTAGGCGTTTTTTATTCTGCTAGGAAGCTAAAAAACTCATTAACACGATAAGGATTTACCCTTGAATATTTTAGAAAATAGCTGTCTTTTGTTGGGACGTTTACTGATGGGGTTTTACTTTATTATCCCTGCGATAAGTAAAATTAACAAATTTGAGGGCACCAGTGTCTACATGGAGCAGCACAATGTTCCTATGGTATCGTTATTATTAGTGTTAACCATTATTATTCAATTGGTTTGTGGAGTGGCTATCATTGTTGGTTCTAAAGGTAAAGTGTCTGCTTTTATATTAGCGGGTCTAACCTTGTTGATCAGCCTATTTATGCATGACTTTTGGGGAATGACAGAAGGTGTGGCGCGGAGTCACGAATTACAAAACTTCTTTAAAAATATGGGCATAATAGCCGGTTTATTAATAATAACTGGCCTAGGAACCGGCAAATTTAGTCTTGAGGGTCGTAAAGTGACTGAGCCTGAAAGGCGCTAATGGAAGTAATCGTTATTGTAGCCAAGACAACACGCAAGGTAGCACCTAACGCTATCAAAATTACCACGTCATAAAACGACAACAAACAGCTGGAGAATATCTTATCATGACAAGCTCAAAACAATTATTTACTCATATTTCTGCAAGCGGAACACTTGAACTATCTTTAAAAGAGGTCGAGGTAGCGACACCTAAATCCCATGAAGTGATCGTTCGCATTGAAGCCGCTCCCATCAACCCATCTGATATGTGGCCGATGTTTGGACCTGCTAATTTAGCCGAGGCGGTATTAAGTGCAGATAAATTAACGCTCAGTGCACCCGTGCATAGCAGTATACTACCTCGAATTAAATCTCGTTTAGATCAAGTATTACCTATTGGTAATGAAGGCGCAGGTACCGTGATTGCTGCCGGTGATAGTGACGCTGCTCAGTCGTTAATGGGGAAAACAGTCGCGGTTTTAACCGGAGGCGCCTATGCCCAATATTGTTGCGTACCCGCACAAGCTTGTATTGTTCACCATGAGGGGACTACAGCTAAGCATGCTGCTTCTTCTTTTGTAAATCCTTTAACTGCTTTAGGTATGGTAGAAACCATGCGTATGGAGGGGCACAGTGCATTAGTGCATACCGCTGCAGCGTCAAGTCTAGGACAAATGCTGAATAAAATATGTTTGGCACAAGACATTCCTTTGGTCAATATTGTTAGAAGTCAGCAACAAGCCGATATACTTAAAGCAATTGGTGCTCAATATATTTGTGATTCATCGAGTAAAACCTTCAAGGCTGATTTGTATAAAGCGATTGATGAAACAGGGGCAACTTTAGCCTTTGACGCAATAGGTGGTGGAGAAATTGTCAGTGATATCCTGAACGCTATGGAGCAGTCTGGCAGTAAAGACGCTGTTGGCTTTAATACTTATGGTTCAGAGACAAATAAACAAGTTTATATTTATGGGGGGTTAGACTTCACCCCAAGTATCTTAAATCGCGCTTACGGAATGACATGGGGCATAGGCGGTTGGTTATTGATGAGCTTTTTGAGCAAGTTGCAACCACAACAAATCGCAAAATTACAAAAGCAAGTGGCCGATGAGATAAAAACCACTTTTGCTTGTGCGTTTACTGACGAATTAAGTTTTGAACAAGCGATGACCCCAACGATTGTTTTACAATACAATGCTAAGAAAACAGGCGAAAAATATCTGATTAATCCCAATAAAAAATAGTTCACCTCTGTTAGGAGACTGAACGCTTTGGGTTTAGTCTCCTCATTTGTGCTTTTCACTATCTTAAGCTTGGTTATATTTCTCGTTTTCGTTAACTCGAATTCATTTGGTGAATAATGAACCATAAGTACTATTCATTTGTTTAATTTATTTCTAACGTTTACCATAGCTTAGAGATTATAATGATTTATTATTGTCACCAAAAAGTGAACAACAAAATAATATGTTAGAAATATATGCTGGCGATTCAGCCATGAAGACGATTAAAGAAAATGGATTTTCACCTGACTTATTTAGCTCTTTTTTAGCGGCGAGTGGTGGACCTAAATGGTTTACTTTATATGGTTTAGATAAATACCTCTTTAGTGAGTTTTTTAAAGATAGAGAACAAGCATTAAACCTTATTGGCTCAAGTGTTGGTGCTTTTAGAAATGCATGTTTTGCTCAAAAAGATCCCATCGCTGCAATAGGGCGTCTCGCAAAAAATTATCATGAAACTACCTACACGGCTAAAGCCAAGCCCGCAGAGGTTAGCGAAAAAGCACTAGAAATGATGGATGCTATTTTTGGTGAATCAGGCGAGCAAGAAATTGTTGATAACCTCCATTTTAAAGCGCATATCATCGTTGCTAAATGTAACGGTTTTGTTGCTTATGAAAATAAATTTATTCAGGGACTTGGCCTAGCAAAAAGCTATGTTAATAATCGCATCAGCCGCCCACGCTTAAATAGCCAATATGAGCGTTATATTTTTCAGTCGAGCCATAGTAACCTTGAGCTTAGCGATCCTGATAACATACCCACATCCCGTCTACCTTTTTCAACAGGTAATATTCGTAACGCGTTACTAGCTTCAGGTTCAATACCCTTAGTGATGCGGGGTATTAGCGATATTGAAAACAGTCCAAAAGGTATGTATCGAGATGGTGGTATTGTTGATTATCATTTTGATTTTGAGATTAAAAATCCAGGATTAACACTTTACCCCCATTTTAGCTCATCACTTAAGGCGGGTTGGTTTGATAAAAGTTTAACAAGAAAAGTAAGATTAAAAAACTACGACAATACGGTGTTGATTTGTCCTTCTGCTAAATTTATTGACGCATTACCTCATCATAAAATTCCTGACAGAAACGACTTCGTTACCATGAGCCGCAAACAGCGAATGTGGTATTGGCAAAAAGTGATGAATGACAGCGAAAAATTAGCGGAGTCATTTGATCAGATTTATAAAAATCAACAGTTAAACCACATAAAGAGTATAAATCAGTTATTGGCATAGTCTCTTAATAAAGAGTCGTCAATTACATACTATAAACGCATAGAGATAATAATGATTACAACGTATAAAGCGATAAATTTAATTGCACGTCCTTCTGGTGGTCCAATAGGACCTGATTTGTTTGATGTTGTAGAAAAGAATATTCCTGAAGTGGCAAAAAACCAATTTCTTGTGAAACAATCACATATGTCATTAGATCCGGCAATGTTCGGTTGGATGAGTGCAGATACAGAAAGTTATATTCCACCCGTTGCCCTTGGCGATGTTATGCGCAGTTCAGGTATCGGTGAAATCGTTGAAAGTAATCATGCTAACTTCAACGTTGGTGATCGCGTTATGGGCATGATGGGTTGGCAAGAATACTACTTAAGTGATGGTACGGGTTTAAATAAAGTAACAGCACCCTTACCAGATGAAGCTATCTTATCGGTTTTTGCCTTGCCGGGGTTAACCGCAACACAAGGATTATACAGCATAGGTAAGCCTCAAAAAGGGGAAACACTTGTTGTTTCTGGAGCGGCTGGTTCGGTTGGTTCAATTGTTGGGCAACTTGCTAAAGCCGACGGACTTACTGTCATTGGTGTTGTAGGTAGTGATGAAAAAGCCGATTGGGTGGTAAATGAATTAGGCTTTGATGGCGCGATAAATTATAAAACTGATGATATAGCGACTACATTAGCGCAATTAACGCCAAAGGGTATTGACGTCTATTTTGAAAATACCGGTGGACCCATCCAACACCATGTTATTGCCCGGATGAATGCTCATGGTCGAATTGTCGTTTGTGGAATGATTGCTGATTACCCAAAAGCAGAACCAGACTTAGCACCTAGTTGGATCCCTATCATTAAGAAACGCTTAACAATACAGGGCTTTACTATGCCAGATCATTTTGGCGAAGTCCCAGCCCTATTAGAAAAGCTAACACCCTATGTAATGCAAGGTAAAATTAAGTATCGTGCTCATATCTTAGATGGTTTTGATGAAGCGATGACTGGCTTGAACTTATTTTTTACCGGTGAAAATAAAGGCAAACTTATCGTTAAACTCTGATGGTCAGCTTAATGTTACGCGGTTATAGGTGTTTTTTTATCAATAAAACTCAAATTTACTTTACGATACTTAATTAAAATGGAAATGAATATGTCCCAGAAACTTGTTAATAACCTGATGTGCTCCTTAGTGTTTGCATGTTTAACATCCTTGTCTGCTAGCGCAGACACATCCGTTAAGACACCAGACCCTGATCAAAGTGTCGCTGACGCTGTTACAGCAATAACAGAGGTTAATGTCGATGAGAACAGCTTTAACTGCATAAGAGATATGACACCGGTCAGGCATTTTTATGTTGATAATCTTTTAGGAGATATAACAAGCACTTTAGCCGCAGCCAATGCACCAGAAGGTGCTAAGTACCCCGTGGGTTCGGTTGTACAACTTGTACCAACAGAAGCCATGGTTAAACGTGAATCGGGTACTTTTCCCGCGACGGGTGACTGGGAGTTTTTTGAACTAGAAGTTAATGAACAAGGGTCAAAAATCGGTAAGCGTGGTTTTGTCGATGTTGTTAATCGTTTTGGCGGCAACTGTTTTGCTTGTCATGCTCCGGCTCGAGAGCCTTGGGATTTCATTTGTGAATCAGATCATGGCTGTGAAACTATACCTATAGATCATAAAATGACGGGCGCGCTGCAACGTTCAGATCCCCGTTGCGGCGATGCTGTTCCTCAAGATGGTGATTGGATGGCATTGTTTAAGCTTAAAAGTATGGTCAGTATTGGCCTGACAAAACAGTGGATTGAAGAAAAATTTTAACGTCAATAGTTAATATGTTTTAAGCCACAAGTAAGCCGCTAACCAAGAAGGTTTTCATTTTTTAATGGGTCAAATTAGGAGATAACTATGAGTGATATCAAAACGCACTACCGTAACTGTAATATTTGTGAAGCGATGTGCGGCTTAGAAATTAAGTATCAAGATAAGCATATTTTATCGATTAAAGGCGACCCAAAAGACCCTTTCAGTAAAGGTTATAATTGTCCTAAAGCAACGGCGTTAGAAGATTTTTATAATGATGAAGACCGTTTAAAAACACCGATTAGACGGACAGCTAATGGCTGGGAAGATATTTCATGGGATCAAGCTTTTACCGAGATAGCCGAAAAACTTAAAGGCACTCAAAAAGAACATGGCCGTGACGCTTTGGCGGTTTACTTAGGAAACCCTAACGCGCACAACTTAGGTAATGCGCTTTTTCTAAAACCATTTATGAAAGCGTTAGGGACCATAAACCGTTTTAGTTCTGCTTCAACCGATCAAATGCCACATCATGTTGCCGCTAATTTTATGTTTGGTGCGGGTATGTTAATCCCTGTGCCCGATATAGACCGCACTGATTTTATGTTGATTATTGGCGGAAACCCTGTGGTCTCAAATGGTAGTATGATGACAGCACCCAATGTTATCGGCCGAATGAAAGCCATTCAAAAACGAGGAGGTAAAATTGTTGTTGTTGACCCTCGCCGTACCCGAACCGCTAAAATTGCCGATCAACATTTGTTTATCAGACCGGAAAAAGATGCACTCTTGTTATTGGCGATGATCCACTGTGTTTTTACAACCAATAGCGTTAATCTTCGCCACCTAGCAGATATGGTCGATGGACTAGATGCGTTGGAAAATATCGCTAATGATTATTCACCCGAATCTGTGGCTAAGTATGTCGGCATACCGGCAAGTGATATTAGAACGTTAACCAATGATATGACAACTGCAGACTCAGCGGTGTGTTACAGCCGTATGGGTGCATCTACTCAAACGTTCGGTGGTTTATGCCAATGGCTAACCAATGTGCTGAATATTATAACCGGCAATTTTGACCGTGCAGGCGGTGCTATGTTTCCACAGCCCGCTTTTGATTTATTAAGAAATCATAAGAAGGGTTATAAAAGCTCGTTTGGGCAATATAAGAGTCGTGTCAGAAAGTTACCTTTTTTCAATGGTGAGTTTCCGGTTGCAACATTAGCTGAAGAGATATTAACCCCCGGTGAAGGTCAAATAAAAAGCTTAATTACTGTTGCAGGTAACCCTGTGCTTTCATCACCGAGTGGACATAAATTAGCTGATGCGTTTTCAGGATTAGATTATATGGTCGCCATCGACATTTATCTTAATGAAACCACTAAACACGCTAATATTATTTTACCGGCAACAACCGGTCTTGAAAATTCGCATTTTGATATTTTCTTCAATTCATTTTCAGTAAGAAATACCGTCAAATATTCTAAGCCATTGTTTGAACCAGCAGACTATCAACGCACCGATTGGCAAATACTGAAGGAGCTAGCGGCACGAATGACAGATACAGACCTTGATGAATACACACCAGAAATGATCTTAGACATGGAATTGCAAAAGGGTCCTTATGGTAAACAAGGTATGAGCTTAGAAAAATTAATCGACAATCCTCATGGTATCGATATTGGACCTTTAATGCCGTGTATCGAAGCGCGGATAAAAACCGAGCAAGGTAGTGTAAACTTAGTGCCGCAACTCTATATTAATGATTTACCGCGTTTGCAAAATGTTATTATTCATCCTGCTCGTGATATCAACTATCCGTTCGATTTAATTGGTCGCCGTTTAGTGAAAAGTCATAATACCTGGACACAGAATTCCGAGCGCTTAATTAAAGGCAAAAATCCTTGTACCTTAGAGGTTCATCCAGATGATGCTAAGGTATTAGGCATTAGCAATGGTCAATCTGTTATGGTGAGCTCAATGGTAGGTGAAGTGAAAATAGAGGTAGTGATCACCGACGATATTCAACGTGGGGTGGTCAGTATGCCGCAAGGCTGGGGACATAATCAACAAGGCACCCAGATGTCGGTTGCAGCCAAGCAACCAGGTGTTAGTATTAATGATTTAACCGATGCAAGTCGAGTAGATACTTTAACCGGTAATGCTGCTTTAAATGGTACACCGGTCGCAATTAACGTTGCGTAGATGTTAGTCGAATTAGACTATAATTAAGCCCTAAAATAGGTAAAAACATGTTTAACAGTACAGAGAGTTATATTGCATCAGACGAACTTCGCTTAGCGGTAAACGCAGCGATCACCCTAGAAAAGCCACTGTTGATTAAAGGTGAGCCAGGAACAGGTAAAACGCAATTAGCTGAAGAATTAGCAAAGTCACTTAATTGTAAGCTATATCAATGGCATATTAAATCAACAACTAAAGCGCAACAAGGCTTATACGAATACGATGCCGTATCAAGATTACGAGATAGCCAGCTAGGCGACGAACGTGTGCATGATATTGCTAACTACATCGTTAAAGGTAAACTTTGGCAGGCGTTTGAAGAAGAGCAACGTCCGATATTATTAATTGATGAAATAGATAAAGCCGATATAGAGTTCCCTAATGATTTACTGCAAGAGCTTGATAAGATGGAGTTCTATGTTTATGAAACGCAACAAGTTATTAAAGCAAAACAACGTCCAATCATTATTATAACGTCTAATAATGAAAAAGAGCTACCCGATGCATTCTTACGTCGTTGTTTCTTTCATTACATCAAGTTTCCAACAAAAATAGAAATGGAGCAGATTATTGCTGTTCACCACCCTGATGTAAAAAAAGAGTTATTAGCGCATACCTTAGAAGTGTTTTTTGAACTGAGAGACTTACAAGGTATTAAGAAAAAGCCTTCAACATCAGAGTTAATCGATTGGTTGAAACTACTGGTTGCAGACGATGTTGCTCAAGAGGTGTTAATCGATAAGCAGTCCGGTATTATTCCTTTATTTGGTGCGTTATTAAAAAATGAACAAGATGTCTCACTACTTGAAAAACTCGCCTTTATTAGTCGCAGAAACAGGTAGTTGTTGTGTTTATAGATTTATTTATAACGTTAAGAAAACATAAAGTTCCTTGTAGTTTGCGTGAGTTATTAGACTTAATTGCGCTATTAAAAAAGGGGGTTGTTTTTGCTAATGTGGAAGAGTTTTATCACCTAGCTAAAATTGTTATGGTTAAAGATGAAATTCATTATGATAAATTCGATAGTGCATTTGCTGAATATTTTGAAGGTATCCAAGCAATTGATATATTTGATAAAATATTACCTGAGGATTGGCTAAGAAAAGAATTTGAAAAACACCTAAGCCAAGAAGAAAAAGACAAGTTAAAGGCATTAGGTGGTTTAGACGAGCTAATGAAAGCGTTGAAAGAACGCCTTGAAGAACAAAAGAAACGCCATGCTGGCGGCAATAAATGGGTGGGTACTGGTGGAACATCTCCTTTTGGCGCTTATGGTTATAACCCCGAAGGTATTAGGGTAGGGCAAGATAAAAATCGTAATAATAGTGCGGTTAAAGTGTGGGATAAACGAGAATTTAAAAACTTTGATCAAGACAGAGAATTAGGCACTAGAAATATAAAGTTAGCGCTAAAAAAACTCAGAAAATTTGCCCGTACCGGTGCTAGTGAAAAGCTTGATATTAACACCACTATTACCTCAACGGCGAAAAATGGCGGTATGCTTGATGTACATATGGAGCCTGAACGTCATAATGCGGTAAAAGTATTGATGTTTTTTGATATCGGCGGTTCTATGGACGATTACATACATACGTGTGAAGAACTTTTTTCAGCGGCACATACCGAGTTTAAACACCTTGAATTTTTCTATTTTCATAATTGTGTTTACGAAAGATTATGGAAAGACAATAGCCGACGCCGTACTGATACTATTGATTTAGAAGAAATTATTAGAACATTTGGTTCGGACTACAAAGTTATATTTGTCGGTGATGCCACTATGGGGCCTTATGAAGTAACAGCACCTGGCGGCAGTGTTGAACACTGGAATGAAAAACCAGGTACCTTTCATATGCACAAAATTCTTGGTCATTTTAATAAGGTCGCTTGGTTAAACCCACAGCCAGAGACTCATTGGGATTATCATCACTCAATCTCAATTATTAGGCAGTTAATAACGGATAGAATGTACCCTTTAACGGTCGATGGCATAGGTCGAGCGATAAAAGCGCTCAGCTAAATATCCCACTAGTAAATTAAAACCAAGGACGGTTGCAGCTTTACCTGTCTGTAATGAATGAAGGGCTAATAAAAGCCGTTTTATAGCAGCTTCTCTTTTATTACATTACTTACCAATCTTTTATAATGTTAGTAATTATAGACGCGGTTGCTTCTGGTTGTTCAAGCGGAAACATATGTCCGCCATTAGCTAATTTAGTCAGTGGTATGTTATTCATTTTAGCAAATCGATTAAAGTAACTTACCGGCAATACGTCTGTTTTATCACCATAAATCAATGCAGATGGCACCGTCAGTTTATTTTTATATGTTGTTAAATTGCAAGGTAGGTGTCTAAATATATCGGCTTCAACGTCAGGTGAAAACATTAACTCCCATCTTTTATTTTTTAATGTCACGGCACTGTCTACGTAATCTTGTAAACAACGAGCATCAAAGTTTTTAAAAAGTTTCTTTTGAGCAAAATTATTAACTAATTGTGTTTCAGACGGCCAATGTTTCTGCCTGTTTTTAGCTCGACCCGCTGGAGATATTTTATCAATAAAAGGTGTTTTTTTAGCGAGTTTCAAAAACCAAGATAATGGCCCAGAAAATACTGGAGGGTCTAACATGACGACACCACGAAAAAGTTCAGGATGCTGACAAGCGGCCATAAAAGAAATGACACCACCAAAAGAATGGCCAACACAAATGACCTTTTGGTCTTGCTTTTTAATGAAGTTAACCAGCTCATTGACCAAAAATTGCCAATTATTATGAATGGGGTAACAATCATCGTGACCATATTGTTCTAAAGCAATGGTTGAATAATCGTTTGAAAACAATGACAGAAAAGTACGGTAACTTCCTGCTGGAAAACCATTGGCATGGACAAAGTTGATTACAGGTTTTGACATATACGTTTATAAACACCTATGATAAAAATTATATAAAAGATTATTACCCTTGAATTTATTATTAAAGGGTTAAGACTAAACTGAAGAGCTTTTAAAGGTAGCGATTAAAAAAATCAACGACACTATTTTCAGCCTTTTCAGGGTTGAGTTGCCATAGTTTAGTGTGCTCGCCACCTTCAGCTTGCCAAAATTGCTTCGGCTCATTGGCGGCACTAAATAAACGTTGTCCGTGTTTAAAGTCTACGGTTTTATCGGCTGTGCCATGCATAATGTAAACAGGTCGAGGCGAGATGTTCGCGATGTACTTCTCGGGATTAATTTCATCAATTTCTAAATCGCCGCGCCAAGCAAAAAATTTGGCTACCATTGGCATTAATGGATAACGAGGAAGACCGTAGAGTACTTTTGCCTGTTCAGCGAGTACGTCCATCGAATTAGCATAGCTACCACTAAAGACGCCCGCTTTTATACGAGAGTCTTTTGCCATAACTATGATGCTAGTTGCTGCGCCCATAGAAAATCCCATCACACCAATCGAGCTAATATTTTTCTTATCAACTAAATAATTTAAAGCAGCTGTGACGTCTTTCTTCTCGTGATAGCCCATGGTTGAAATAATAGCAGGGTCTTGGCGAGGATGACGCAGATCAATAGCTAAAACATTATAACCGGCAGCAACAATAGCCTTGGCGTAGCGCATACCTTCGGTTCGGTTTGCTGTTCTACCATGTACTAATAATATCGCTTTATGGGTGTCATTATCTGCAGGCATATACCAAGCCGGCAGTGTTAGCCCATCATCTGTGTTAAAAACAACTTCTTCAAAACTGAGGCCTTGTTCACTTGGCTCTCCACAAAAGACAAAACGGGCTTGTGTACACTCAGTAATTGGCAGTATTAATATTTTTGAAGAAAAATACCATGCACCACTAAAGTAAACACACAGAAATAATAAAACAGAAAACAGGGTGAATTTTTTTATCATAAGTTAACGGCCTAATATACTGTTAGCGATCTTGTTGTGTAGCGCTAAGATCATACTTTAGTGAGTCATGGTAGATTTACTATAGGCTCAAGGTCATCGTTGAATCTATTGCTATCGCCGCATCTAATGCCGTTAGTATGTCTTTTCTTTCTCTTAGTTTAGTGCCATGGTGTGCTGTCATATTTAGGGTTAACAATTGGGTAGCTGCAGCTTTTGCCGTTGCCATTAATTGGTCGGGTTCAACTAATGTGTCAAGAAATCCAGCTAATACAGCTGTTTCTGGATCAAACAATTCAGCGTTTATTACCGAACGCGTTAAATAGTTAATCGGTACTCGGTTTCTAGCGAGTTCAAGGCCAGCTTGATGCATGGTCATACCAATAGCCACTTCATTGAGTCCAATTTTAAATGAACCTAGAGTGCCGATACGATAATCGCAACTGAGTAATAAAAATGCGCCTTTGGCAATTGCATGGCCGGTACAGGCGCCAACAATAGGAAAGGGGAAAGATAACATACGGCGAGTAAGCGTTGAGCCTGCTGTCACTAGCGATACGGCAGAGTCAGAACTTTCTTTCATCGTTTTTAAATCATAGCCACCTGAAAATATTCCCGGTTGACTTGTTAAAATAACGGCCGCTTTTGCTGCTTCTGCTTGATCTAAAGCGCTGTTTATTTCTGTTATTACTTGATGAGAAATAGCGTTAACCTTGCCATTTTTTAAGGTGATCGTTGCAATGTTTTCATTGAGTTCAAAATCTATTAATTCCATGTTCTTTCCTATAGTTGTTAAAATTGATATCACTGGCTGTTAGCCAAATTGAGCCGCTTTTTGATATGCGGGTCTTTTTCTGATATTGACGAGATAGTCTTTAGTTTTGTCTTTGCTTTCTAACAAACCAATACTTTCTGCAATTTCGAGTATCACTGCCATCATAATATCAGCAGCACTAAAAGAATCACCAGCAAAATAACGTCTTACGGTTAAAGTATTTTCGATATATGAGAAATCGAGATGATTTTCTTTAGCAATATAACCGTCAAGAGGCTGAGTGCCTTCACGAGTTTCCATTGACATCAGCAAGGTCGTTATCACAGGTAAACTTAAGGACCCTTCTGCGAAGTGTAACCACTCTAAATAATGGTAATATTCATTAGAATCAATGCTTGGCCTTAAATTACTTGCTGTTGCATGGTTAAGAATATATTCCATAACCGCGCCAGACTCACACAAAGTAACCTCACCATCTACGATAATAGGTGCTTTTGCTAGCGGATGAATTAATTTTAAACTTTCAGGCGCTAAATTTGTGAGTGGGTCACGTTGATGTTTAACAATGTTATAAGGCATATTAAGCTCTTCTAACAACCAGATAACACGTTTAGAACGTGATTTGTTAAGATGATGTACAGTAATCATGTTTACATTTTTTCCTTAAAATTCATTGTTATCAACTTAATGAATAGGCGTCGCTTGGTAGTAAGGTTAAATTTTTACCTTTTTTATAGGTACGTTAGCTTACCATATATTGAGTTAAGGCTTTTTTGTGTTAAATGATATTTGAACGTAACAACCTAAGCAGAATATCGACGGTATATTCAAGCGTTAATAACATAAAATGTGTCAAACTAGAGCCAATAATAGGTAATAACAGTCAAGGATTAATTAGACCAATGGAAAAGGTTAGTCCCATGCCCATCATAATTTAAAATATACCAATAGGTACACCTTTTGTCTTATAAATGTAACTAATTCAGTAATATCCATGCCGACTCTCAGTATTCTTTATTATCTGCTGGGTAAATATTTTGTATTAGTTTTCAATATGATTATTCAACATTGTCTTGAACAAAACATGATTGCTAATAACGACTCATTAATTGTTATTGTGAGTCTTTATTTAAAGAAGCTAACCGCATTGGTAATATCTTCGCGATCAGTAAGAGTTTTATTTATCGGCGCATTTATATCAGCGTAACCAAATGACATACCAAACAAAATACCTCTTTGCTCTGGTAAGTTTAAGGATTTTTTGATTGGATCTGGGAACTGCCCCAATGCCCCTTGCATACAATTTGATATACCGTGCTCAGCCATAATTAGCGAAAGAGTTTGCGCATAAATACCCAAATCAACCGCACCCATAATATCGAGATATTTATCCATAGTAAAAAATACTACATGGGGAGCATCAAAAAAACTCCAATTTCGGATCATCGCTTTTTGACGACCCAGTTTGTCTTCGCGAGTAACACCAATAGCACTGTAAAGTGCATTAGCTGAACCAAATTGGCGATCTCTATGGATACCCTCGTATTTAGGTAGCCAGTTAAAGTCTGGGTTTGGTGGTTTGCCACTCATAACTGCTGAGAGTAAATCATTTTTAAGGGATTCTTTTTTAGCGCCAGACACCACGCAAGTTTGCCAAGGTTGTACGTTGCAATTTGAAGGGGCGCGTTGTGCTTGTGTAAAAATAGCTTCTAATAATGCTTGTTCGACGGGTGTTTCCAAATAAGCACGCACTGAATTACGCTTTTCTAAGAGGGTGGTTAAAGACATTGAGACTCCTTTATAATTTTAAAATAGTCTCATATTAAGGGTAATTATAGATGAGACTTAGCTTTGTGCGATTAAATTTGTGGTAACGTTTAATCCACTATTAACCAATATAAATCGCTTAAAAAAGTGATCTATACTTGTTACAAGAGGGTATAAATAGCCACTGTAATAAGGTTAACAGAGATTAAAGCGCATTTTCTGATGGTAGAGCGGTTATATTAATAAAACCAATGAATAATTATTATCACGCTCTATTCTAAAATCATATAGTAAGTGGCTATTTTCACTGGGTATGTCAGAAGCGCATTAACTTTTATTATATGGATACTGAATAGTTAGGGATAAATTAAATTCATTTGACTAATTTATCTCATATCGATAATATCAGTGGTATGACCACTTGGTTAAAGCAATGTTGAATAGTGAAGTCAACGGTTAATAATAAATTTTTGGAGTCAATAGAATGCCTGAATATAAAGCCCCAGTTCGTGATATTAAGTTTGTAATGCAAGAATTATTAGACTGCGACAAACACTATAAACAATTAGGTTACGATGATGCTAGTGAAGATATGGTTGACGCTATTATCTCAGAAGCAGCCAAGTTTACTGAACAAGTTATTGCACCCTTAAATCAAATCGGTGACGAGCAAGGTTGTACGTGGACAGACGGTGTAGTAACTACGCCAGATGGTTTTAAAGATGCTTATCAACAATACGTTGAGGGTGGCTGGCCAACATTATCTCAGAGTGAAGAGTTTGGTGGGCAAGGATTACCTTATTCTCTTAATGCGTCTATTAGTGAAATGATGTCGTCTGCTAATCATAGTTTTGCTATGTATCCTGGTCTAAGTCATGGGGCACAAGCAACAATTGAAGCTCATGGCACCAGTGAACAAAAACAACAGTATATGCCTAAATTAGTTGAAGGTAGCTGGACAGGCACTATGTGTTTAACTGAATCACATTGTGGTACTGATCTTGGCATGTTGCGAACCAAAGCTATATTAAACGATGATGGTAGCTATGCGATTACCGGCACAAAGATATTTATCTCAGCCGGAGAGCATGACTTATCAGAGAATATTGTACATATTGTTATCGCACGCCTACCAGGTGCTCCTGAAGGTAGTAAAGGTATCTCTTTGTTTATTGTTCCTAAGTTTAATGTCAATGATGATGGCACAAAAGCAGACCGAAATGCTGTGAGTTGTGGTTCAATTGAACATAAAATGGGTATCAATGCTAACGCCACTTGTGTTATCAACTTTGATAGCGCTAAAGGGTTTTTAATTGGACAGGAGAACCGTGGCCTACACTGCATGTTTACTTTTATGAATGCTGCTCGTTTAGGTGTAGCAATGGAAGGTTCTGCAGCAGCTGAAGCGGCATTTCAAGGTTCATTAGCTTATGCAAAAGATCGTTTGCAAATGCGTTCTATCAGCGGCGTAAAAAATCCAGATGGACCAGCTGATCCTATTATTGTGCATCCTGATGTTCGTCGTATGCTACTTACGCAAAAGTCTATTTCTGAGGGTGGTAGAGCACTAATTGGCTATTTGTCGCAATTAGTTGATATAACCCACGCATCAGATGACGCTGATGTTAAAGCCGATGCAGAAAACAAATTAGCCTTACTAACACCTATTGCAAAAGCATTTTTAACAGAGTTAGGTTTCGAATGTACAAGTCATGGTGTTCAAGTTTTTGGTGGACATGGTTTTATAAAAGAATGGGGCATGGAACAGCTTCTGCGTGACACTAAAATTAGTTGTATTTATGAAGGCACAACGGGTATTCAAGCGTTAGATTTATTAGCCCGTAAAATTTTGGGCAGTAAAGGTCAAATTTTGAAGCCGTTTATGACAGATATCGCTATTTTTTCGAAAGACAATGCCGATAATCCAGCCATGAGTGAATATGTTAGTACGCTAAACTCATACGCTAAACAGTGGCAAATGATCACGGGTGATATTGGTCAAAAGGCCATGAAGAACGCGGATGAGATTGGTGGTGCTTCGGTTGATTACTTGATGTTTGCCGGTTATGTAACATTAGGCTACTTCTGGGCAAAAATGGCCTCTGTAGCGCAAAGTAAACTAAAAGACGCTGGTGAAGATGAAGCGTTTTATCAAGCTAAAATTAAAACAGCAGCATTTTACTTTCATCGTATACTTCCTAGAGCTCAAGGACATGCAGCTTGTATTGAAGGTGGTGTAGACTCGATGATGGCTCTAGCCAGTGAAGACTTTGCATTTTAATTTAGCACTAGCTTTACCAATAATTTTTGAAAATTAATTATTGGTAAACAGATAAATATCTACCCTCTTTACACGGCTAAGATATTTATAACGGTCTGTTAACTCAAGCCTAATATTGAGATTTAAATCTTAATATTAGGCATTTTTTATTTTACAGTAACGTAAAATAACCCATTTACGAATGGCGCCTCGCCAAATGACTGCTTAGGCAATTAACGAGAGTTAATTTAAGTACTTGGCTGCACAAATAAGTTGGGGTGCTAGGCTTCGTCATTCAAGTTGACTTGACGGTATACATTATTGCTGAATATTTATGATGTGTTTTAATTATTTTTGTTTTATATCATCTTAATGGTATTTAGCCATTTCCAGCTAGAGATAATTATTTGATCTTATCTAATATTAGTATAAATTAATTACTAGTTACAATGAGGGCATCGTTGAGATGTACCGATAACATATTGTTATAAAGATTAAGGAATTGGCGATGCCAACAAATAAACATAAACGAAAAGCTTCATCACATACTAAATCCCATAAAGGGAAAAACACCGAATCTACGGGTCTAATTATTTCACACCCTCAGGTCTTTATTTATGTTGGTTTATTCTGTGTTGTGTTGGGGGTATATCTATTAGCCTTTGAATCTCAAGATAACGCATTATTTGGCTTAGCGATGCTTTCTCTTGTCGCGGGTGTAGTGACAACTTTTTATGCAAATTTTACACTATCAAAGAAAAAAGCTCAGCTTAAGTGAAGCTTTAAAGTAGCGTAAATATTCATCTGAAACTTATTCTATGGTTCTAATTGGGCCAACAGATTGGTTTTATTTGAAAAAAGAAGTGTATTCTGATTTTAAAGTAATAGGGATTTTATTGCCAATAAGAATATAGGTTAAATTTATCAAACCCAGCCTAAGCAATATAATCTAGGCTTAAACCGGTGTAATAATAGCGCATATGAGATTTTGGACGATTATCTGCATTGTACTCCTACTGAGTGCTTGTACCCATAACAACTGGCGAACCGCGAGCAGAGAGCCTGCTGGTATTGCAACGTTACCCAATGACGATAGTAGGGCTGTTGTAGAGTTTTATGCCGCAGATGCTTTTAGTTGGCGTGGTTGGTTTGCTGTTCACCCTTGGCTTGCAATCAAAGAAGAAAAAGCAGCAGAGTATAGTGTTTATGAAGTTACTGGTTGGCAAGTAAATCAAGGGTTATCAGCAATAAGACAGTACCAAACATTAACACCAGATAGGTATTGGTATGGCTCAAAGCCGGTATTATTACTTTCTATTAAAGGTGATAAAGCGGTTAAACTAATTCCTAAGATTAAGGCCGCAATTGCCCGCTATCCTTGGGTGAATGAATATAGTATCTTCCCAGGCCCTAATAGTAATACTTTTGTCGCCTGGATAGGTTTACAAGTCCCTGAGCTCGAACTTGAGCTGCCATTTACTGCTATTGGCAGTGGGTATGCAAACTAACTGCTATTTAACCAAAGAATTCAGCGAGAATCGATATTAAGTCATTGTTAAGCAAGTTAAATTATTGGATTGATTAACTTTAAAAAATATTCTTTATTGGTTGATATATTATCAATTTTAATCGGGTAATGGAGTATCTGATTGAAATAATTGGCAAACTGTGAAATTTGCAGTACTAATCTTCGAGCGTCATTGGTAAACATTTTACAAACTTGATTATCTTTAAGCTCTTCTCTTTTTATTTGGAATGGCTGCTGTGATGATTCTGACACCCATAATGTGCTCCTAAGTTTAGCTTGAATAAAATTCATTTCTGGGTTGTTAGTATTTAAGGTATTTGTCCATTTAATGACTTTTGATAATTGGTCGTATAAATGGTTTCCGTAGGCTTGTCGATGGGTATCTGTTTGTATACTTTCTTGCATTATTGCTAATAGGGGCTTTTGTAAGTGATAAGAATAAATAGCCTGCATTTTTTGACTGGTCCTAAAGTCAAATCCTTCGGCTAATAAATAGAGTTCTCCGATGGCCGTGTTAATATTTTTACTTTTTCTAGTGATCTGAGAATATTGATTCGCTATTTGTGAGATTTGAGCGTACTCATGAATTTGTGTTAACTTTTTTGGATAACCAGAGCCATCCAATTTCTCTTCATGTTGTTCTATCGATTCTAAGACTAACTTACTCTCTAAGCCCGCAAGTCTCACTATTTCTTTACTCAAGATAGGGTGAACTAACTTTGCATCTTTCATGGTATTGTTAAGTCTTGCGTAACCAATATTTTCAAAGAACAAAACAGAGATAAGTTCCGTTAATTCGGTTGGAGAATAGTTGTTTGCTTTACCGATATGGGTGCCAAATACCAAATTGATTAAAGTATTTTGGTATGCAGAGGGGTTGAGGTGTGAAAATATACTGAGGTGATCAATAATTTTCTTTGGAATTGAGCCGCCTTTTATAAAGTCGCCAATGGTTACCAGTGTTTCATTTAGCTGAAAGTTATTTATTACAGGATTTGTTTTAGCTAAGTCTAGGATCGGCGCTAATATATCTTCATTACTGGTATCTTCTGTAAGAGAAATTACATCTTCATGGCCAATGATCCCCTCTTGTTGTAAGTTAGTTAATTTTAAACGGATTTTTTCCGTAATTTCAGTACCTGCTTTTAAAAAAACTCTTTTTCCTTGTGGGTCGGTAATATCTTGACTGATGCCGCATTCCATTCCTGAATTTAAAATATGAGTCGAAAACTGTTTGGATGTTTCTTTAATAAGTTGATTAGTTACTTGCACATTCGTTCCTTGAATTAACTGTCTACTGGCAGTTCTATGCGTTAACTGTAGGAATGATTTTAGCTATTAGCAAAGTGTCTTACTATTTTATCTGATTTGACCTTACGCTATCCGCCTGTAACGTTTTCACTTTCTAACTAATAACATCTACTGTCGACAAAAGTTTAAATCATTTATTAAAACGAATGCTCACACTAATATATTCAAAGTGCTAATATAGACCATTCATTATTTTATTAGATTATCAAGAAAATGTTAGTTTTACTTCCTAAGATAGGATGTAGTTGAACCTAGCTCAAATAACTTACTCTGGTGGTGACTCATCACTGTTCGAGTCAATATCCAATGATATTGTTGAAAAGGGCTATAGTATTCGTCCTTATGCTCTGCCTGAAGAATTAACCCATCTGTTATTAAATCATATTATTGAGTTACCTACTGAAAAATTCAAACGTGCTGGAATAGGTCGTGCCAAAGATCATATGATTAATGATTTTATACGGACAGATGAAATAAGCTGGATAACCAGTAACAACCAAGCCAGTTGTGCTTGGATAACGTGGGCCGAGTCACTGCAAGCTTATCTTAATCGCCGGTTGTTTCTCGGATTATTTTCTTTTGAAAGTCATTTTGCTCATTATGCCAAAGGCGACTTTTATAAGAAGCACAAAGATGCTTTTAAAGGTGAGGGTAATCGGGTGCTATCTGTTGTTGTCTACCTTAATCAGCATTGGTCCGCTGATGATGGAGGCGAGTTAGTGATTTATGATAAAAAAATACCAGCCTCCGCTGTCGTTGATTACAGTAAAATTAAAGTATTGCCCAGCTTTGGTACGATAGTTGTTTTTTTAAGCGAAGAGTTTCCGCATGAAGTATTACCTGCTAAGCGCGATAGATTCTCAATAGCAGGGTGGTTCCGCTTAAACAACAGCATTGACAATAATATAGATCCGCCAAATTAATGAGAAATCAATGAGTATTTATAAGAGCGTAGGCATTGTCTAAATTACCTATAAAATTGCATGTCATCAGTGAATTAGATGAAATTAATCAGCTAATTATCCCATTAAAAGCACTTGCTGATAGAGAGCGAGCCGCTATTTATGGTCTAACGGGCATGGTTTATACTCCTCATATAGATGATTACATGCAGGTAAGTATAAAAAAAGCGGCGATATTAGCTTGTTTAAAAGAACAAGGTATATTGGCCTTATCAAAGGTCGAACTCATTAGTACGGCATTAGATAGCTTACATAAAAGAGCAAGAAATAACGCAATTGTTGAGTATGATGGCAACCGATACCAGCGTCGGTTTTCGCCATTAAAATTAAGTAAGTCAGGTAAAGTTGTCAGTAAATGGGCGAGGTATTGGTTTTTACAATCACCTAATGGCAAAGTGGATACTGAGTGGGAGTATCAGGTACGCGAAATTTGGCCTACTTATTTTTTAATTAGAACTATCGACCTCTAGCGAAAAGGAGCAAGCAATAAATGCGCGCTCCCTATCATGCCTGTTGATTATATCCACATAGGCAGTTAATAAAGTCTAAAGTATAATGGCGGTTGTGCCGATAACGACAGACCAATAAAACAACTAACCAACATGGCAACATTTATTTAGTCTTATTTATGAATATGCACTAGGATTAAACCATCAACGTTAATGGTTTATGAATTGAATACCTTCCAATGTGTTTAGCTTCAAAATACGAGGTACCACGATTAATGAGCAGTGTCATCAGTCCTCACTTACAAAAGTTTGAAAAACAAATCTTAAGTTTGGTCCCCTATGCCAGCAATGATAGATTGGAATATTTAGTTAAAAAACTTCTACCTGATGAAAACTCTGGTCAACACCTTGCTGTTAAAAATGAAATCAAAAAACTTGCCCAACAAGCTAATAAACCAATAGATTTACGGCTGATCTTTGCTGATTGTCAAATAGTTACACACAATAAAGTTAATCATTATTTGGATATAGCGGGTAAAAAGCTATTCAATGAAAAACTTGTTGAATATCAAAATCTTTATACAACAGCACTTTACTATGAAGTTTATGAAGACGCTCAAAAGAGAGCGGCTAATAAAGATAAAGGTGTCAGCAAATATAATATTGAAAACGAAAATGAAAACGAAAACGAAAATGAAAATGAAAA
>NZ_JACGVV010000058.1:0-10116 GCF_014077405.1 Colwellia sp. BRX10-9
TCATGAAGTAGATGCCAGTAAATATCAGTTATTGGCGCAGTGGCAAGGACAGGGGCAAAGCGAGCAACATAAAGAAACTAACATCATTGGGTCATTATTATCGTTACCCCATTTACCTTTAACCACATAACTCCGTCATCCTGAACTTGTTTCAGGATCTGTACTTGTAACAACAAAAACCAGATACTGAAATGAATTCAGCATGACGACAAAAGGACTAAACGCTCAGGACTCTCTGATAACATCACTATCATCATCAACACAACTCCGTCATCCTGAGACAGGCACCGTCATCCTGAAACAAGCGCCGTCATCCTGAACTTGTTTCAGGATCTGTACTTACAACCACAAAAACCAGATGCTGAAATAAATTCAGCATGACGACAAAAGGACTAAACGATCACGACTCCCTGATGTCATCACTGTTATCACAACGCCATCATCCTGAACACAAGCACCGTCATCCTGAACTTGTTTCAGGATCTGTACTTACAACCACAAAAACCAGATACTGAAATAAATTCAGCATGACGACAAAAGGACTTAACGATCATCGACTCCCTGATACCATCACTGTCATTCTGAGACAGGCACCGTCATCCTAAAACAAGCACAATCACCTCAACACAACGCCATCGTCCTAAAACAAGCACAATCACCTGAACACAACACCGTCATCCTGAACTTGTTTCAGGATCTGTACTTACAACCACAAAAACCAGATACTGAAATGAATTCAGCATGACGACTAAAGGACTTAACGCTCACCGACTCTCTGAAACCATCACTATCATCAACACAACGACTTAATCCTAAACATAAAAAAACCTGCATCAGCAGGTTTTTATAATTAAAATCGCACAAATAGTAACTTACATATTTGGATAATTCGGACCACCGGTGCCTTCTGGTGTCACCCAAGTTATATTTTGGCTTGGGTCTTTAATATCACAGGTTTTACAGTGAATACAGTTTTGTGCATTGATCACTAATTTATCACCCTGCTCTGTCGATTCAATTTCGTATACGCCAGCCGGACAATAACGCTGAGCAGGCTCTGCATACTTAGCTAAATTAACCGTAATTGGAACATCGACGTCAGTCAGTCTTAAGTGACAAGGTTGTTCTTCTTCATGGTTAGTATTTGACAAAAATACTGAGGTTAATTTATCAAAACTTAGTTTATTATCTGGTTTTGGATAATTAATAACCGCCGACTCCGAGGCTAATTTAAGCTGGTCATGGTCAAGCGTGTCGTCCTTAAGGTTAAACGGTAATTTACCATTAAATAGGTTTTGATCTATGGTGTTGTAAGCACCACCCAAGGTCATACCAAATTTATGCATCGCCGGGCCAAAATTGCGAGAGCTATAAAGTTCGTCATATAACCAAGAGTCTTTAAACCTTTCAGTATAATCAGCAAGGTCTTTACCGCCTTCATCACCGGAAACAATCACTTGAAAAATACTTTCAGCGGCTAACATACCCGATTTCATTGCGGTGTGATTACCTTTGATTTTAGCAAAATTTATCGTTCCAGCATCACAGCCGACTATAATACCACCAGGCATTGTCATTTTAGGTAGTGAGTTAAAACCACCCTTTGCCATCGCTCGTGCTCCATAAGAAACACGTTTACCGCCTTCAAGGTACTGACTAATTTTTGGATGATGTTTATAACGTTGAAATTCATCAAATGGACTTAAATGCGGGTTGCTATAATTTAAATCTACAATAAGACCTACAAATACTTGATTATTTTCTGCATGGTATAAATAGCCACCACCTGTTGCGCCTTGATCTAATGGCCAACCAGCCGTATGTACTACGAGACCTTCTTGGTGCTTAGCGGGATCAATGTCCCAAATTTCTTTAAAACCTAAACCATAATGCTGTGGAGAGACACCTTCATCTAAATTAAATTTACTGATCAGCTCTTTACCTAAGTGACCACGGCAACCTTCAGCAAAAACAGTATACTTAGCGCGAAGTTCCATTCCAGGAACAAATGAATCTTTTTCTTTACCATTAACATCTAGACCCATGTCACCGGTAATAATACCCGCAACACTACCATCATCGTTATAGAGTACTTCATGTGCTGGGAAACCAGGAAAAATTTCAACCCCTAATTCTTCCGCTTGCTCTGCTAACCAACGACATACGTTGCCCATGCTAACAATATAGTTTCCATCGTTATGCATAGTTTTTGGTACAGAGATGTTAGGTAATTTTATCGCGTTGCTTTCGCTATTAAGTAAATAAAGATCATCGCCGGTAACTTTTGTATTCAGTGGCGCGCCTTTTTCTTGCCAATCTGGGAATAATTCATTTAGCGCTCTTGGCTCAAAAACAGCCCCCGATAAAATATGTGCTCCAACTTCTGAGCCTTTTTCAACAACGCAGACTAAGAGTTCTTGATCTTTTTCTTTTGCTAACTGCATCAAACGACAAGCTGTTGCTAAGCCAGACGGACCAGCACCAACAATAACAACGTCAAAATCCATCGATTCGCGTTCCATAAATTTCCCCAAAAAATATTCATTTAAATAAAATCAAACACTCGTTTGATTTTCAAACACCTGTTTGATAATATCACTCATTATAGATATTTTGTTGATAAATACTATCTTCTATTGAAAGATATTGCGACAAAAGCTATTTAAGCTCAATTTATCGAGACAAGCACCGTATTACGTTGACGTTCACGTAGTCTAGTATTAGTCTGTCGAGCAATAATGAGAAATACTTGCTAATGTTAGTTTAATTAATCAAACCTTAGCTTTACACTATAAATACAAACACAACAAACGCAATCAGAGGCTACGATGAAAGTATTAGTACCTATTAAACGTGTAATTGACTATAACGTCAAAGTTCGCGTAAAAGCAGACAATTCAAATGTTGATCTTGCTAATGTAAAAATGGCAATTAACCCTTTTTGTGAAATCGCTGTAGAAGAAGCGGTTCGTTTAAAAGAAGCTGGCGTTGCCACTGAAGTTATTGTGGTATCCGTTGGTGACAAGTCTTGCCAAGAACAATTAAGAACGGCTTTAGCATTAGGCGCAGACCGCGCTATTCAAATCGAAACTGATGAGAAGTTAGACGCTCTTAATATCGCCAAACTTTTACAAAAGATTGTTGAAGAAGAACAGCCACAATTGGTTATTCTAGGTAAGCAATCTATCGACAGTGATAATAATCAAACAGGTCAAATGCTCGCTGCCTTAACAGGTATGCCGCAAGGTACTTTCGCATCAGTGGTAAAAGTTGAAGGCGATAAAGTTAATGTAACACGTGAAGTTGATAGCGGCTTACAAACTGTATCACTTAACCTACCTGCAATTGTTACTACCGATCTGCGTTTAAATGAACCTCGTTATGCTTCATTACCTAATATCATGAAAGCAAAGCGTAAACCATTAGTGGTTAAACCCGCTGCAGATTTTGGCATTGATTTAAGCCCACGTTCAAAATTAATAAAAGTTGTACCACCTGCAACACGTAAAGCCGGTATTATTGTTGATGGTGTAGATACATTAATTGAAAAACTGAAAAATGAAGCGAAGGTGATTTCATGAGTATTTTAGTATTTGCTGAACATGATAACAGCACATTAAAAGCTGACACGCTTAAAACAGTTGCTGCAGCTCAAGCAATTGGTGGTGACATTCATATATTAGTTGCTGGTAGTAATTGTCAGAGTGTTGCACAAGAAGCCGCTAAAGTTAACGGTGTAAGTAAAGTACTTGTTGCTGATAATCCAGCTTATGAACATC
The DNA here is from genome assembly GCF_014077405.1 of Colwellia sp. BRX10-9. Classification (NCBI taxonomy): domain Bacteria; kingdom Pseudomonadati; phylum Pseudomonadota; class Gammaproteobacteria; order Alteromonadales; family Colwelliaceae; genus Colwellia; species Colwellia sp. BRX10-9. The sequence continues at coordinate 3,780 of NZ_JACGVV010000058.1, forward strand.
AGTTAGCTGAAAACATTAGCTTATTGGTAACAGAACTTGCTGCTGATTACGAACACGTCTTAGCAACAGCTTTAACGACAGGTAAGAACTTTATGCCTCGCGTTGCCGCTTTATTAGATGTTGCACAAATATCAGATATTATTGCTGTAGAAAGTAGTGATACTTTTGTTCGTCCTATTTATGCAGGTAATGCTATTGCCACAGTGCAAAGCTTAGACAGTAAAAAAATAATTACGGTTCGTCCTACGGGGTTTGACCCAGTTGCCACTGATGGTAGTGCTGAGATTGTAACAGTAGACTCAGTAACAGACGCTGGAATTTCAACGCATGTAAATGATGAACTTTCTGTATCAGAACGTCCTGACTTAGGCGCAGCAAGTATCGTTATTTCAGGTGGTCGTGGTATGCAAAACGGCGATAACTTCAAGTTACTTGAAGGTATTGCAGATAAGCTTGGCGCTGCTATTGGTGCTTCACGTGCCGCTGTAGATGCTGGCTTTGTACCTAATGACATGCAAGTCGGTCAAACAGGTAAAATTGTTGCTCCTGACCTATACATAGCTGTAGGTATAAGTGGTGCAATACAGCATTTAGCTGGTATGAAAGATTCTAAAATCATTGTTGCGATCAACAAGGATGCCGAAGCGCCTATTTTCCAAGTAGCTGATTACGGTATTGTTGGTGATTTATTTGAAGTATTACCAGAGCTTGAGGGTAAACTGTAAACTATAACGTTTTCAGACTTATTTTCTAGGTATAATAAAGCCACTTTAATAGTGGCTTTATTTTTATCTTTTATTTAACCACTCAGTCAATTAACACTCGGGTACCACATCATGAAAAATAAACTTTCTAGTCTTAGCGATCTTGCTGGTGCATTTGGTAGAGAGAGTGCTACAGCTGAGCATTCGGCCAATCAGCAACCAGCCGATAGTTCATTAGTATATTCAACAGATAGTGGCCGTATCAAACAAGACAATAACGCCCAAACAATAACAGCCAGTGATGGCTTTGCTAAAGTTAGGCGTGAAACTAAAGGCAGAAAAGGTAAAGGTGTCATCACCATTAGCGGATTAGGCTTAGATGCAAAAGCGCTAAAAGAGCTTGCTACAAAATTAAAGAAAACCTGTGGCACCGGTGGCAGTGTTGTCGGTGAAGTCATCGAAGTGCAAGGCGATAAAAGAGAGCAAATAAAACAGGTCCTTGAGAGCAATGGCTTTAAGGTAAAGTTTGTTGGCGGCTAGTCAGCAAACATCTAACAGGCTAACTTATATCGTACTTTCGTAATTTCATTGCTATTTTATTGTGTGAAACCTTTAACCGCTCTGCTAGTTTTCTCGTTGTTGGGTAAAGCGGATACAAGGTTTTAAGCAAATCGCCTTCAAATTTTTCTTGAGCACTATTCCAGTCCGACCATTGAGGCTGCTCAGCAAAATTTTCACCATCGCTAGCAGAACCAGCAATATTATGACTTATCGGTAAATCGACTGCTGAAAATTGTGATAACGCACCATCAATATCAGACTTTTCAATAACACCGCTATCATTAAGGGCTACCGCTCTAAATAAAATATTTTGTAACTGGCGAATATTACCTGGCCATTTACATATCTTAAGGGCAGCAAGTGCTTGCTCTGTTAAAGTAGGTACTTTTCGTGCAACTTGAAGCGCCGCCATTTTAATAAAGTGTGCCGCTAATAAAATAATATCATCGGGTCGTTCACGCAGTGGAGGTATCGACAAATTCAATACATTTAGGCGATAGAATAGGTCTTCTCTAAATAATTGTCGTTCAATCTGTTGCGGTAAGTGTTGGTGACTGGCACTGATTATACGCACATTCGCCGTTAACTCTTTCGTGCCACCTAGGCGACGATATTTATAATCCTGTAAGAATCGTAATAACTTAGCTTGTAAATATACTGACATTTCTGCAATTTCATCTAAAAAGATAGTCCCTGTTTCTGCCAGTTCAAATAGCCCAGGTTTCCCCCCTTTTTGAGCCCCAGTAAAAGCACCTGGCGCATAGCCAAACAGTTCACTTTCTAATAAGTTTTCGGGTAATGCTGCACAATTCAGCGCTAAAAAAGGCGCATCGGCACGTCGACTGGCATTATGCAAAGCACGAGCTAATAACTCTTTACCTGTACCTGTTTCACCACTGATAAGTACCGGTAATTCTAATTCTGAAAACCTGAGTGTTTGAGACTTTAAGAGTCTAATAGCTGAGTTCTCGCCAATAATATTATCAAATTCAGCTTGCTCTCGACTCTGTATTAATGCGATATGCTGACCAACGCGATTCATTGAACGTAAGGTGAGAATAACGCCTGATGAACTATGTTCTGAAAATATTGGCGTGATATCAGCTAAATAAGAGTGTTCGAGGAATGAGAGTGAAAAATTACTCAGTGAAGAATTAAGCATGTCTTGAAAAGACTGATCTATATATTGATCGATATGCTGTCCCTCAATTTTTATAACTAAATCTTTTAATAACGACTGAGCGGCCGTATTAATAATAACAATAATACCATTTTGGTCGATATCCAGTATAGGGTCTGGAATAGTGTCTAATAAGGTTTTTAAATGTGCCTCACGTCTTTGTGTCGGTAATAAGTCGACAGATAAACAATGAACTATGTCATCGCGGTGTGACAGAGAATTTTGCACGTCAGACAATGCTAATTCATTGGACATAAAGTGGACATAAATAAAGTGACTAACCACTTCAAGAGAACGTATATTCCAACGATTATCAGCAAAAATAGCCAAGATTTCTTGGCTTATGCCAATACGATCTTTTACTTTAATTTCAATTCGCATCAGTTTATCTCAATGTTCCACAGTCATATTGTAATAGATTAATTACAATGTATTAATTATATTACAGAATAACTGATAAGCGAACGATTTGTAATAATTTAATTACAAATCAATAGACTTACACACCAATAGTCACATAAAACATTGATATAGTTACGTTATATATTGCTGGCTCTGTTTTTGCAAACATAAAAACAAACGGATCAATATAAAAGAAATTAGCGGCGCTAACCTATAAATAATAACAAAGTGCGCCCCTAATTTTCTTCATCGAAATGCTTATTAAAGAGAGAATTTATGAAAAATAGTAAATATGTTGAAACACAAGCAATCCATTCAGGACGTATTAACGATGAGCAATTTGGCTCTTTAGCAACACCACTTTACCAAACGTCTACTTTCATTTTTAAAAACGCTAAACAAGGCGCCGACCGTTTTGCGGGTGAAGCTGAAGGATATATCTATGGACGATTAGGTAACCCTACAGTAAGACAATTAGAAATGCGTGTTGCTGCCATGGAAGAAATGGAAGATGCCGCTGCCACAGCAACAGGCATGGCAGCTGTTTCTGGGGCCTTATTAGCTAATTTGCAATGTGGTGATCATATTATTTCATCTAGTGCCTTGTATGGCTGTTCATATGCATTGATCAGTCATATGCTAACCAAATTCGGCATTGAAGTTTCATTTGTTGATATGAAAGTGCCTGAAAATATTGAAAAAGCGATAAAACCAAATACTAAAGTTATATTCCTAGAAACACCAATAAACCCAAATTTAGTAGTTTTAGATTTAGCACGTATTTTAGCGATATCAAAAAAACACAGTATTCTATCAATCGTTGACAATACTTTCTTAACCCCTGTTTTACAGCAACCTGGAAAATTTGGTGCGGATATCGTTGTTCACAGTGCAACTAAGTATCTAAATGGTCATGGTGATGTGGTAGCAGGTATTATCTGTAGTAATGCTGAAATGATAGAACACATCAAATTAACAGCACTTAAAGATATTGGCGCAACAATGAGCCCTCATGATGCATGGTTAATTATGAGAGGATTAAAAACCTTACCATTGCGTATGGAACGCCACTGTTCAAATGCACAAACAATCGCTGAGTTTTTAGAAAGTCACCCAATGATAGCTAAAGTTTATTACCCTGGCCTTAAATCGCATGACGGTTATAAATTTATTGGTACGCAAATGAAAGCGGCTGGTGGAGTTATCGCTTTTGAATTAAATGCAGACTTAAAAGGTGGCGAAGAGTTTATAAATCGGATGAGTTTATTTTCAATCGCAGTAAGCCTAGGAGATGCAGAGTCTCTTATTCAGCACCCTGCTTCGATGACTCATTCACCTTATACACCAGAAGAGAGAGTAGCGGCAGGTATCAGTGATAGTTTAATTCGAATATCTGTTGGTTTAGAACATGTAAATGATTTACTTGACGATCTGAAGCAATCGTTAGATCAAATAGAAAACCGCCAAGAGCAAGTTGCCTAACTTAGCGGTTTATAACGAGTAAGTATAATTACCTGTAAAGTATTAATCCTGCGTTATAATTTTAGTTAGCGCAGGAAGTACTTTTTCTTTTAACAAGGTTAATTCACTGTCTGTATAAGCCTTCATTGCAAACTCACCCCAAACAGGCTTCGGCCAAGCAATATCATCCGTAAAGCGAACAATGTGATGGACATGAAGTTGTGGACAAATATTACCTAATGCCGCTACATTCATTTTTGTGCCATTAAATAACTGCATTAAGATTTCACTTAACAAACTTGATTCATTGAGAAACTGCTGTTGTTGCTGCCAATCAAGTTGATAAATATCTTGAATATCATCGACCCTAGGTACTAAAACAAACCACGGATAATTACTATCATTCATCAGTAATAGTGTTGACAGTGGTAACTCAAGTAACTCAATGGTGTCACGTTGTAATAGCGCATGAAGTTGAAATGTATTAGACATATAGACTCTCTTAACGTTTATTTTTACGACCGCGACCGCGGGCAGTTTTCTTAGCTTCTCTAGCCGCTACTTTTTTAGCCTCAAGTTCGATAAAATGTAGTGTTTCAATTTCTATCATATCAGGTGTTTCAAAAGTAATGCCACCCAGAGTATTATCACGTATCTCATTGATTAATATTGCTGCGGCTTTATGATAATCAATACGTCCCCCTGATTTAACACAGCCGCGTCTACGACCTATTTCTTCAAGTAACTCTACTTCTGTTTGTGGCGTATCGTCAAATTGATAACGTTCTTTTAATCGTTGCGGGTAATGCGCTAATAAATATTCACCGGCAAACGAAGCAATATCTTCATGGTCAAAGGCGGTATCTTTAACTGCGCTGGTAATCGCTAATCGATAGCCACTGTTTTCATTAACAATTTTTGGCCACAACATACCTGGGGTATCATATAAGTAAAGACCTTCGTCTAAACGAATTCGCTGCTGACCTTTAGTCACAGCAGGCTCATTACCCACTTTAGCTTTTGCTTTTCCAACAAGAGTATTTAATAAGGTAGATTTACCTACGTTAGGGATACCCATGATAACAACGTTAATCTGTTTACCCGTTTCATTTTTACTCGGTACTAATTTACGAATAAGACTAGGGAGTGTCTTCGCTACAGAAGGGTTATCTGTGGTTAGAGCAATTGCTTTGACATTTTTTTGAGACTCTAAATATTCTAGCCAAATTTTTGTTTTAGCAGGATCGGCAAGATCTGACTTATTGAGAATTTTAATAAGGGGGATATCACCTCTGATCTCAGTGATCATCGGATTTTCACTGCTAAACGGCAATCTAGCGTCACACACTTCTATGACCACATCTATTTGTGGAAGAATTTCTTTTATTTCTTTTTGGGCTTTATGCATATGCCCAGGGAACCAATTAATAGCCATAACAACACTAAGTAATTTATTAATGTGTAGATTTTAGCAAGTTACGCATTGATACACACGTTACATTGAAAATAAATATGATATTACAAACATCGCCAGTTATAAGATAAGCTTTTGAGCTGAAAGATATGAAATTTAACATACGTTAGTAGCAAGTTTACAAAGACTTAAATACAAAAAACGTTTCGTTTATAACAAGCATGCTTATTAAAAGCCAAACTACCTTTTTATCAGTGCATGCTAGTTAGCGAATTTTGTCTTTTTTGAACGCCAGAAAGTAATAAACCCGACTCTTTCGGATCGGGTTTCTGACGTGTAGGGATATACTAATGTCGCGTTGCCAAGGATGGCAAAGAGCGACCTAATTAGAAGCGGAGAATGTCCTATTCTCACATGGGTCTGTCGGACATAAATCACACTACTGTTGTTATTAATCCATGCTAGCTATGGATTTGGTCTTTTTAAACGCCAGAAAGCAAAAAACCCGTTACGTTAGTAACGGGTTTTTCTTAATTAGAAGCCTAGCAATGTCCTACTCTCACATGGGAACTCCCACACTACCATCGGCGCTACTGCGTTTCACTTCTGAGTTCG
>NZ_JACGVV010000066.1:0-5042 GCF_014077405.1 Colwellia sp. BRX10-9
TATCGTGGGGCTGAAAATATTCTTTGGTTAAAAATGTTCAGGCCTTGCGAACTTAATTCTAACAAGGCGTTCAAACGGACAAAAAACAGTTGGTTTTGTTCGCTGCGTTCACTATTTTAACCAACTATTTTTTGCCGCTTAACGTGGCGTTATAGCTACATTTACAATATCTATGCAGTCTGATTAATGAAGGTAAATATTACGTGAAGAAAATTAAATTATTATTTTTATATTTTTTGGTAGCCATGAGTTCAAGTTGTGCATTCTCACCGATAAAAACAGAAGTTAAAGAAAACCATTTCATTTTTGAAAACTTTATTAATAATAATGAAACCGAAATAGAATATATTCACTTAATGTGTTCTAAGAAAAAACTGGCATATTGGACGGAGCCAAAACAATTTTTGGCAGACGAGTATGATTTTTGGGTTAAAGCAGATATAACTAAAAATAATAGAGTTGGTGCAAATAAAGTTGCATTTTTTCATTTTAAAGTTAATTTTGAGTCTGGTAAAAGATACATGCCAAATAGAGTTTTAGAAAAGAATAAAATTTCTATTTGGATACAAGAAGTAGGCACAGGCACAAGAGTGTCAAAAATTGAAACTAAAAATTTAAAGTTTGAAATATATAGTGGCAATAACCTGAGGAAAAAACAATGCAGGTTAGGTGATTTTTAATGTCGCTATAACAAGCTATTCAAGTGGGACAAATTACAGTTGGCTAGTTCCGCTTCGCTTTACATTTTAGCCAACTACAATTTGCCCCTTAATAGGGCGTTATATTTCAAATCAAGGATAGAGTTTGATTCACAATTATTTAAAAGCTGTCGATAGTGTAGTAAAAAGATTGTTTGAAGCGAGAGCTGATTATTACGAAATCATAAACGATCTATTTAAAGACTCCTTGCCTCCAATCTTTGTCCATAACCGAAATAATCCGAAAGAAGTAATCGCTCGAGACCATGCAGCATGGCTTGAACAAAAACATATAAAACAAAAGAAAGAAAAATCGGATGCTGCAATTGAAAATCTAACTAATGAACAATTTGCTTTATCAATTATTGACGGTTCTCTTTTGCAAATAGCTTGTAAAGGAATCGAGCTATATTCTGAAAACACCGAGAATACATCACCATTTCCTAATCTTTCTGCTCAGGCATGTAAGTTTTCTGTTGGTGAAATAGTCAGAGAAATACCTGTTGGTTTAATTATTTATGCAGGCAGAAATCACTATAACCATCTAGAGGATGGAGAAAAGCTGAGAAAGCCGACAAAAGAAATAGTTAACTTACTCAATGTAAATTACCAGCAATATAGACCAAATATTTTATTCGATTTTGATTCGTACAATAAATTACCTAGAAATTTAACAACGAGCTTTATTGGTATACTTGGTTGGGGAAATGCGGTAGATTTCAGAGAAACATTAATGGGTATTAATGAAATATAACAAGCTAATTAATAAGGACAAAAAAACAGTTTTCTGTTTTCGTTCCTCAACATTTTATCAAACAATTTTTTGCCCATTACTAGGGCGTTAGTTTTATCAATCTAATATCACTTAAAGGATTTCCTGTGAAAAATTTCAATAAAATTTTATTTATACCAGCCTTTTCTATTGTTACAGGCTGTGCACAATTACCTCCAGATACACAAGAACGTTTAGGTCAATTTACCGCTGCTTCCTCTTTTAATGTTAGAGGATTGGAATATGAAAAATCGTCTAATACTGTATCTTATGCAACAGGAAAATCTTGTTATCAAGTAAATATGTTAACGCTAGCCTATATTTCAGGTCCTAAAGATAATTTATTACAAAGGGCTATGGATAATGCAATTAGAGATGGTCAAAAATCAGGAATAGACGGAGACTTATTGGTAAATGCAAGAATAGAACGAAAAACCGAGTATAGAGAAACTGGCGACGGTTTCTTTAAAGTTCGTGAGCGCTATGAGTGTATTTTCATAGAGGGTGATTTAGTTAAAATCAAATAAAACTAACAAGACACAAACAAATGGCTGTGCTCGTACTTCGCTATTATAGCCAGCCATTTTTAGCCGCTTAGCAAAGCGTTATATTTTTCGTCAATCGATTCACATTTTCAGGAAACCGCATGAAAGTTCAACCAGATTTTTTCTTAGAGAGTATATTTAAGTTTGAAGCACAACGTATGCTCAGAGATATCCTAAGCTTTACATTTATGAAGTCATCGTTAAACGAGCTTAATGAAGATAAAAAATTAGCAGCCATAAACTATATTATCGATATTCTAAAAGAGTGTCATAGCGTTGGAGATCTTGAAGTTCTGATTGAGAATGAGGATAGAAAATTAAAGGGGTACGGATTGTTATTCTTATTCCCTGATATTAATGCAACATATCTACATTCAATATTCATTGTTGAGCAATATAGAAAAAAAGGCCTAGGAACAAAACTTCTTAATAAAATAAAGGATCTTAAGTTTGGTGCTCACCTTATTTGTGATAACAGTAAAATTAGCTACTATGAACAAAACGGATTTCGGTATGTCGAACCCGTTCAAGCGCCAAAGGGTGATGACTTTAAAATATCCAAAAATCTATATAGAGGGTTGTCGATCATGACGTCTTCTAAAAGTGCTATTGGTTCACCTATTTTTTTCCTAAACGACCAAGATTTAAATACTATTGCAGGTCTCAAATAAAAATATAACAAGTCACTCAAAAGGACAAATAACAGTTGGCTTTTGCTCCTGCGTCGCTTATTTTAACCAACTGTTATTTGCCTCTTAGTGAGGCGTTAGGCATATATGTTCGACCTGAAGAGTTTAATCGGAAAATTTCTTGTTTCTGTTACATTAGGACATAACCACGAAAAGGTTCATCATGCGTGGCGAGATGAAAGTAATGAAGGTTTTTTAATTTGCTATGACATAAATTTAGAATTTGAAAATAATAAAATTTACTCAATAAAACCATGTGAAGTCGAGATGATTGATCGCTATCCAAGTTTAGGGTTGAGTATAGAAACTATAGTAAAAGTCGAATTATTATTCCCTTTCAATATTGAAGAACTGCCGATGAGAATATGCAACATTATTGAAAGTGATCACCTAGGTGAAGACGTGATAAATCAATATACTCTAGTTTTGGGTAATGGAAAAAAGATTGTAATCAGTCATGTTTATCCACCCATGTCGATGGGAATTAAAGTAGAGTAAATACATGCCTAACAAGGCGTTATGTTTTTTAATCGAATGGATGCGAATATGAAAAAATGGATGATTAATAAAAGAATATTTATGTTAGGTTTCTTGCCTGTTCTAGGTGTTCTTATTACACTTCTTTTAAATTTTATTGCTGGACCTGGTTATACAACCGCAGTAAATCAAGGTGCTATTTACATATATTTCAAGGGCTCTGTTATTTGGTCGGTGTTTGCATTTTTTACAGGTATATATATGTACTCTAAATGTAGTTCAATGAACCATATAAAATTTCTACTTGAAGTTTTATCGGTCACTTTCGGTGTCGCCATGCCTTGGATGATCGGTATGTCGTAGTGTTCAAAACATAACAAGAATTTCAAGCGGGACAAAATAAAGTTGGCTGTTTTGTTCACTCCGTTCACTTATTTTAGCCAACGTTATTTTGCCCCTTAAATGGGCGTTATACATACAAAGGATGGCTATTTGAAAATTCTATTTCTGGCAATGTTTTTTATTGTAACCGCTGTTTCAGCTAGTGCAGATGTTATGGTCAATATATTTCCTGATACATTAATACTACCAAGTAGCTGTAAAATAAATAAAAATGTTGAGAGTCAGACTTTTGGCGAGACTTATTCTTGCCGTACTTTAGATGATAAAAAGTTCTGGTTAGATTTTCGGCTTAACGATACAGATTTAGTTGCAAATTTACATAATGATTTAAATGTTTTAGATATTATTGAAACTGATTTGTATCCTTACACTTTTTATCAAATTACCGCACAAGGTTCGGGAAGTAAGGTAGAGTTTATTTCATATTGTACCGATGATGTTTGTATGGATTTGTTTGGTGATTATGATGATTCATTTAAAAAACTTCTTGCTTCACAATTAGGTGGATAGTATGTATAACAAGATGTTTAAACGGACAAAAAACAGTTGGCTGTTTCACTCCGTTCACAATTTTAGCCAACAATTTTTTGCCGCTTAACGTGGCGTTATGCACACTAGGAGATTTGATGTTAGCTAAAGGAATTATTATATTTTTAGGATTAGCGCTTTTGGTCAGTTGCGCACAACCTAATGTTCAAATTACTGGACAATATTTGTATGAATCAGAAGTATGTTGCACACAATACCCAGAGATGAACTTTGAAGAGCTTTCCCTTGATAAACGTAAATCGTTTAAGATTTGGACTGACTCTCCTTCATTTAAATTTAAATCAGGTAAGAGTTTCTTTAAAGGTTATAAACTTCCACAGATTTCTGGCAGGTTTAATGTGAATTTAAAGAGTGTTTTTCGACGGGATGTTTTTTTTCCAATCATTACTATTCTAGATAAAGAATATGAAGTAGTTAGAACTATTGCCTACCCGACGATCGATTATCATCCTCCAGAGTGGTCAAATGGGTATGTTGGTGGAGAGTTTCTTCTTAACTTGGGCGAAAACGAACGATATATGATCATTCATACGCCAACAGAAATGGTGGGTGACAAAATTGATTCCAAAGGTTTAGATACAGTGAGCTTTTACACGGGAGGTGGCTTTGTATTTTTTTCGGGGTTGAATGATTTTGAGCATTTAATGAGCCATATCGGCAATTTGTCTATTAAGTTGGAACGAATGTAGAGCAGTTGCATGCATAACAAGCAATTCAACAAGGACTAAAAACAGCGGGCTGTTCGCTTCGCTCAAGTTTAGCCCACAATTTTTAGCCCGTTAATTGGGCGTTAGAATCAATCTGAATAGGAGTTATGTAACGAAATGAATGATGAAAAGTATTCAGGATATTTAGCTTTAAAGCTTGAGCTTTGGCAGGTATATCATAATCATAAAGAGAACATGTCAAA
>NZ_JACGVV010000017.1:0-90824 GCF_014077405.1 Colwellia sp. BRX10-9
ACAGGCGTTTCAACAACAGGCGTTTCAACTACAGGCGTTTCAACAACTGGCGTTTCAACTACAGGCGTCTCAGGATATCTTGCTTCAACAGGGTCTTCACTAACTTCAGTTGTTACTACTGCTGCGTTAACATCAACTGCCTGATTTTCAGCAGGTTGACGACGACGTTGTCCATTAGAGCGTAAGTGCCTAGGTGAACGACGGTTTCTAGGACGCTGTTCATCACTAGTTTTAGTCTCACTAAGCTCTGGCTGGGTAGCATCGGCTTGTGTAGCTACTGTTTCAACGGTTACCGCTTCGTCGATAGTCGCGACTACTTGAGCCTTTTCTTCTGCGGCTATTTTGCTTAACGCAGCGTTATTAACAACCGTTGAGTTTTCATCAACAATACGTACTTTTTTACTGTTGTTACGACGTTGACGACGTACTGTGGTTTTTTCTTCTTTAGGCTTAGTATTACGCTCTACTGGCGCTTTACGAGGCTGTTTATTCGGCTTGTTATCTTTATTTTCATTAATGTTGTCTTTATTGTCATTAATGACTGGCTTGATATCAGCACGATCTTCATTTTGAGTATCATTACGTTTGTCGTTACGATTAACATTTCTGTTATCGTTGCGGTTTTCGTTACGATTATTATTGTTACGACGTTGACCTTGACGACCACGTTGCGGACGACGTTCACTGTTGTTGCTTTCAGGTTTCTTTGCAGGTTCAACAACTTTAGGTGCAACTTCCTCTTCAGCAGCGAAGAGTGATTTACCCCACTTAATTAAACCATCAAATAAGCCCGCAGATGCTTTTACTGGAGCTACAGGCGCTACAGGTTTTACGGCGGTTAACGGTGCTGATTGCTTAGGTGAAGACATGCCTTGCAAGGCTGGCTCGTCACGTTTAGCGGCTTGCTTATCGAATTTAGGCATTACAGCTTCTTCAACTGAAGCTTCAGTAATGGTTCTTTCGTAGCTTGCTTCTTCAACACTCTCGTCGGTTCTTACTCTAATGACTTCATATTGTGGTGTGTCCATATGAGGATTAGGAATAATAAGAATATTAACGCCGTGATGTTTTTCGATATGAAATACTGAACGACGCTTTTCATTCAAAAGATAAGTCGCTACAGGTACAGGTACTTGAGCTTGTACATGTTGCGTATTTTCTTTAATGGCTTCTTCTTCCATTAAACGCAAAATAGACAAGGCTAATGATTCAACACTACGTACGTGTCCAGTACCATTACAACGAGGACAAACGCCTTGGCTAGTTTCACCGATAGAAGGGCGTAAACGTTGACGCGACATTTCTAATAAACCAAAACGAGAAATTCGACCTAATTGAATACGAGCTCTATCTTGTTTTACAGCATCACGCATGCGATTTTCAACTTCACGTTGATGACGCACAGGTGTCATGTCAATAAAATCAATAACCACTAAACCACCCAAATCACGTAAACGTAATTGACGAGCAACTTCTTCAGCAGCTTCTAAGTTAGTGTTAAATGCGGTCTCTTCTATATCACTACCTTTAGTTGCGCGGGCAGAGTTAACATCTATTGATGTCATTGCTTCAGTTGGGTCAATAACAATTGAGCCACCAGAAGGAAGTCTTACTTCACGCTGAAACGCAGATTCGATTTGTGTTTCAATTTGGTAATGGGTAAATAGGGGAACATCGTTCGTGTAGAGTTTTATTTTACTTAAGAAATCAGGACGAACCACTTCTATATGTTTTTTAACACTTTCGAATGTTTTCGGGCGATCAATTAATACTTCACCGATATCGCGGCGTAAATAGTCACGAATAGCACGAAGGATAACGTTAGTTTCTTGGTGAATTAGGAAGGGAGCAGGTTTAGTTTCTGCCGCTTCTGAAATGGCTTTCCAATGGTGTAAAAGAACGTTTAAATCCCAGTCTAATTCTTCATAGTCTTTACCAACACCAGCAGTGCGAACAATTAAGCCCATGCCTTTAGGTAATTCTAATTTGTTTAAAGAGGTTTTTAAATCTGTGCGTTCATCGCCTTCAATGCGACGAGAAATACCACCAGCACGAGGATTATTTGGCATTAATACCAAGTAACTACCGGCTAAACTGATGAAAGTCGTTAACGCTGCGCCTTTCTGGCCGCGTTCTTCTTTATCAATTTGAACTATAACTTCTTGGCCTTCGCGCAAGACTTCTTTGATATTTGGACGACCCTGAAAGGTATAACCTTTAGGGAAATATTCGCGTGCGATTTCTTTCATCGGTAGGAAACCATGACGTTCGGCGCCATAGTCAACAAATGCAGCTTCTAGAGACGGCTCTATACGCGTGATTTTTGCTTTATAAATATTTGATTTCTTTTGTTGATGACCAGGACTTTCGATATCTAAATCATAAAGTTGTTGACCATCGACAAGTGCTACACGTAACTCTTCCGATTGTGTAGCGTTAATTAACATACGTTTCATAGTTTTAGTGACTCATTTTAGTCACAACACTATAAGCTTCGAACACAAAGCAATTTATCGCTATGGTAACAGCAATTTGTCAGCCTCTCGGGTGTCATATTACAGCGCCATAGTGCGCTGTAAGCTGTTATTTAATCTGATTGTACTCTCAGGTGATATTCACCCAAGAAAAATTGTTTCTTCATGCGCGCAGCAAATTGTGCTGTGCTCGATATTATCAAATTGATATTTGTTGAGCAGTTTGAAATTCGGCGTTTTGGCTTACTATTCGGTTTGTTGCTCGATGGAAATTTATCTAATTTGGTTTATATCATTACAAAATAGCTTTCGTTGCGCGGGACTAAAATGTTTATGCCGTTTTTTGACTTGTTATTCAGGTCAATTCTTGCAAAAGGCCGTTCGGTTAATGTGTCGTCGATAATAATTTATCGTGATAACGCACATTAATGTGGCCGCATTTTGCCTCTTACGTTTCGCTAAAAGCTTCTATTTTTTACCTTATTGTCTTAAATAAACAATAACACCAAGATTATCCCACTTAATTGAGGCAAAAGGCAATTAAATCGCTGAGTTAATTACGCTAAAATGAAAATATATATGTTAAACTCGCTTTTATGAATGAAAATACAAAACCCCAAGTTCGATTTTATACAATCGATAGCGAAGACGCTGGTCAAAGAATAGATAACTTTTTATTAAAAACCTTAAAAGGTGTGCCGAAAAGCATGATTTATCGCCTATTAAGAAAAGGCGAGATAAGGGCTAATAAAAAACGGACTAAACCAGAATACAAAATACAAGATGAGGATCTGATTCGTGTTGCGCCCATTCGTATTTCTGAAAATACTAATGAAGTGTCTACTAAGTTAAATATTGTCGCTAATTTAGAAAAACAAATATTGTTCGAAGATGACCGTTTAATTGTTATTAACAAACCTTCCGGCATGGCAGTTCATGGTGGTAGTGGTTTAAGTTTTGGTTTAATTGAAGCCATGCGAGCTTTACGCCCCGACGCAAGAATGCTTGAACTTGTTCATCGACTCGATAGAGATACTTCAGGCTGTTTAGTTATTGCTAAAAAACGTTCAGCTTTACGTCACTTACATGAACAGTTGCGTAATAAAACGGTGCAAAAATTTTATCATGCCTTAGTTAAGGGGCAATGGTCGACGAAATTAACCCGTGTAACGGAAGGCTTGAAAAAGAATGATTTAAAATCGGGTGAACGTGTCGTTGTTGTCGATAACATTAATGGTAAAGAATCAGAAACGCGTTTTAAAGTGTTAAAAAACTTTGAAAATGCCACACTCATTCGCGCCTTTCCTGTTACGGGTCGTACTCATCAAATTCGTGTGCATTGTCAAATTAAAGGTCACCCTATCGCTTGTGATTCAAAATATGGCTATGAAAACTTTGACGAAGACATGAGAAAACTAGGACTTAAGCGCTTATTTTTACATGCGGCTAGTATCGAATTTACTCATCCAAGTACCGATGAAAGAATTAAAATAGAAGCACCGTTAGAGCATTCTTTACAAAATTTACTAACAAAACTAAAGTAATTCCTCTGGCGTGATACTAAAGTAAATTTAGCTTCACGCCATTATCTTCCTTATAAACCTAAACACTTCTTAGCAAATAGACTTTAATTATTAAATGACTAAAAGAGAAAATATGCACAACTATAAATTAGTGATTTTTGACTGGGACGGCACATTAATGGACTCTGTCGATCGTATTGTTTTCTCAATGCAAGCCACAGCTGTTGCATTATCACTTGTACCACCTGGTTATCATCAAGCGAAACAAATTATCGGCTTAAGTTTACCTAAAGCAATTGCAACGTTATTTCCTCAGGCTAATGAAGAGCAGGTACAATTATTAACGGCACAATATAAGCATCAATATGTTGAAGTAAATACCACGCCAACCCCTTTATTTGATCATGCGCTTGAATTATTAGTTAATTTAAAAAATGAAGATAAGTTTTTAGCGGTTGCGACAGGAAAAGCGCGAGCAGGTTTACAACGTGTTTGGTTAACGAGTGATACCGAACACTTTTTCCATGCCTCTCGATGTGCCGATGAAAGTATTTCTAAACCTGATCCAGATATGATCAATAGTTTGTTAAAAGAATTAAAGATTGAAAAGCATCAAGCGGTGATGATAGGTGATACTTCTTTTGACCTTGAAATGGCGCAAAGAGCAGGGGTTGATAGTATTGGGGTAACTTATGGTGTCCACGATGAAGACGTGCTGTCAAAGTATCAACCAAAAGCGATTGTTGGCTCATTGGCTGAACTACATCAATTATTGTTAAATAGGGCGGTTAAGGGGTAACACCTGTCGCTATTGTCATTAACTGTTTGCTATTTGATTGCTTAGTCAAATAGCAAACGTTGCTGCCAGCAACTAAGCTCAGTTAACTCGGCTATTATACACACCGATTAAACGACGGGT
This sequence comes from Colwellia sp. BRX10-9, assembly GCF_014077405.1. NCBI lineage: Bacteria > Pseudomonadati > Pseudomonadota > Gammaproteobacteria > Alteromonadales > Colwelliaceae > Colwellia > Colwellia sp. BRX10-9. The sequence continues at coordinate 4,917 of NZ_JACGVV010000017.1, forward strand.
ACTATTGCTGTTTTCGTTGCTCTTGTAACACATCTAACCCCTGCGCTTTAAGTAAACTAATCAGTCTAATTAACGGTAAACCTATTAGGGTATTAGGATCATCCCCCTCAAGCTTTTCAAATAAGCAAATACCTAGTCCTTCACTTTTAAAACTCCCTGCGCAGTTATAAGGCTCTTCGGCATGCAAATAGGCAGTAATTTCTTGTGCAGAAAGTTCTTTAAAGTGTACGGTGAATAAATCAACCAACGAGAGGCTTTTTCCTGTTGAACTGTCGAACACACATAAACCCGTATGAAACTCTACCGCTTTGCCGCTAAAACTGCTCAGTTGTTTAAAGCCATTTTCAAAATTATGCGGTTTACCTAATATCTTTCCTGCAGACAAAGCCACTTGATCTGAACCAATAATCAGCGCATTCGGAAATTGACTGGCAACAGCCTTTGCTTTTTCTACGGCTAAACGTTCGACAAGTTCAATGGCTGTTTCGTTAATTAATGGTGTTTCATCGACATTAGGTTTTGCACAATCAAAAGCTAAATTTAACTTTTCTAAAATAATTTTTCGAAAAGGCGATGTAGAAGCTAAAACTAAAGTTTTCACAGGAATTACTCAAAATATAAACAGTTATACAATAATATGTGGGCTTTCTTTAATTTTTAAACAAAAATTGTTATTTTTCTTTTGACAGCAGGGGGCAAGCACATTAATATGCGCGCCTTATGCAAAATCTTAAACTCCCGATAATGATAAACCCCCGAAAGAGCGCCCAACGCAGGTTGGTGTGTGACGGCTTCTTTGAAGTGTCGGGGATGAATAGATTGCTTGAAGTGTGTACTCCATGCAATGAGCAGATGCAGGTTAATGTTAATTTTGATGTGGACGATCTCGGCTTGAATGTCATATCAGGAACAGGATCCGTATCAGTAGCATTAACTTGTCAGCGTTGTACTGAACCATTGATAATAGATTTGGATGTAGAGTTTACTCTAAGTCCTGCTAAAGATGATGAAGCCGCTGAAGCATTGCCGTCATATTATGACGCAATAGAATTAGATGAAAATGGTGAAGTTAACCTGCTAGAATTAGTGGAAGAAGAGTTATTACTCGCAATTCCGTTAATTGCAATGCATGAGCCCAGTCAATGTCAGGCATCAGTTGACAGTGTATGGGGCGAATTGCCTGAAGAGCTTGAAAAACCAAACCCATTTGATATATTACAGAAATTTAAATAAACAACTTATTTAATTAATAACGATTAACCGATTTTTAGGAGTAGCTAATGGCAGTTCAAAAGAGCAAAAAGTCTCGTTCAAGACGTGGCATGCGCCGTTCACATGACGCAGTAACAACAGAAAACTTATCAGTAGATCCAGTATCTGGTGAAACACACCGTCGTCATCATGTAACAGCTGATGGCTTTTACAAAGGTGTTCAAGTAATCAACAAGTAAGCTGATTGCTTTGAAAAGTCTAACCATAGCGTTAGATGTTATGGGGGGCGATAAAGGCCCCCTTATAACAATTCCTGCTGCCATCTTAGCAGTGAAAAACATTCCAGAACTTCATCTCATTCTTTGCGGTGATGTCGATATTATTAACGCTGAATTATCTAAACGTCAGTGTGCTAAACATCCCCAACTAACCATCTTTCCAACCACTCAAATAGTGGCTATGGACGATAAACCTATTGTTGCCTTGCGTAACAAAAAAAATTCTTCAATGCGAAAGTCACTTGACCTTGTTCATGAAAAAAAAGCACAAGCCTGTGTAAGTGCTGGCAATACCGGTGCACTTTTTTCAATGGCCCATTTCGTTTTGAAAACACTTGTTGGTGTTGAACGTCCAGCATTAATTTCTTCCCTTCCTACTCATGATGAAAACAAACATGTTTTTATGCTCGACTTAGGTGCAAATGTTTTTTGTGACTCTAATGTTTTGTATCAGTTTGCTGTTATGGGCTCTGTTATGGCTGAGCAGGTCGATGGCATTAAATCGCCACGTATAGCTTTGTTGAATATGGGTGAAGAAGAAATGAAAGGCAGTGACCATATAAAACAAACCGCAGCAAAATTAGCGCAAAACAGTGACATTAATTATATCGGCTTTGTCGAAGGTAATGATATTTTCACCAACAAAGCAGATGTGATTGTTTGTGATGGCTTTGTCGGTAATGTTGCGCTGAAAACCTGTGAAGGTGTTGCTCGTTTAGTCTACCAAAAAATGAATACTGTGCTGTCTCGCAACCTTTTTACCCGAATTGTTGGACGTTTATTGTCCTCAACGTTAAAAAAACTCTTTAAACCCCTGAACCCCGACCAGTATAACGGCGCAAGTCTGATAGGATTACGCGGTATTGTGGTCAAGAGTCACGGTGATGCCAGTTCAAAAGCTTTTTATATGGCGATATTAGAGGCGATAAAAGAAATTGAACGTCAAGTGCCAGAAAAAATAAAAGACAAACTTGAAAATGGTTTTGCTTGTGGTCGCAAATAAATTATTAGTATTGAGTTAACGTAAAGCGTATTTAAAGCATTATCTTTTTATCAAGAAAATAATCCATTAAGTATCATCAATACACCTTTAATTAAAACACAAATAAACATTAGGTAATAAAATGCAAAATAATTTAGCGTTTGTTTTTCCCGGCCAAGGTTCACAAACTGTTGGTATGTTAGCTGATTTTGCTGACAATGAAGTCGTACAAAATACTTTTTCAGAAGCGTCTGCTGCTTTAGGTTATAACCTTTGGCAATTAGTTGCGCAGGGTCCTGTTGAAAAGCTCAATCAAACAAACTTTACTCAACCGGCACTATTAACGGCCAGTGTTGCATTATGGCGTTTATGGTCATCACAGTCTGATTGTAAACCGGCAATGTTAGCGGGTCACAGTTTAGGGGAATATTCGGCATTAGTTTGTGCGGGTGTTATCTCTTTAACAGAAGGTGTTAAGTTAGTAGAGAAACGTGGCGAATTTATGCAAGCCTCTGTACCTGAGGGTGTCGGCGCTATGGCTGCTATTATTGGTCTTGATGACCAAGCGATTATTGATGCCTGTGAAAAAGCACAAGATAACGAAGTAGTTGCGGCTGTTAATTTTAACTCGCCAGGACAAGTCGTTATTGCCGGTCATAAAGCTGCGGTAGAACGTGCCGGTGTCTTATGTAAAGAAGCGGGCGCAAAACGCGTGCTACCTTTACCGGTAAGCGTGCCATCGCATTGCGCATTGATGAAAGATGCCGCAGACAAGCTCGCTGAAGCATTTAATAATATCACTTTTAATACACCAGAAATTCCCGTGGTAAATAATGTTGATGTTGTTGCAGAAACAGATGTTGAAGCAATAAAATTAGCCTTGATAAAGCAATTGTACAGTCCAGTACGTTGGACAGAAACGATAGAGCTACTCGCAAAAAACGGTGTTTCACTCGTCGTAGAAGCTGGCCCAGGTAAAGTATTAGTAGGGTTAATTAAACGTATCGATAAAACAATCACCAGTGTTTCAGTTAATGATCAAGCATCATTAACTAAAGCATTAGAAACAATTAAATAGGGTAAATTATGTTTTCTTTTGAAGGAAAAGTCGTCTTAGTTACTGGCGCAAGTCGCGGTATCGGCAAAGCCATTGCAAGCCAATTCAAGGCTTTAGGTGCAACGGTATTAGGTACAGCAACATCTGCACATGGCGCTGATAACATTAGTGAATATCTAGGCGAAGGTCATGGTTTAGTGCTTAACGTTACTGACAATGATTCTATTGCCGCTATGTTTGTAGCGATCAAAGAGAATCATGGTGGCATTGATATCTTAGTCAATAATGCGGGTATTACGCGTGACAATTTATTTATGCGAATGAAAGATGATGAATGGCAAGATATTATTGATACTAATCTTTCATCTGTGTTTAAAATCAGTAAAGCGGTTATTCGCGCTATGATGAAAAAACGCAATGGTCGCATTATTAATATTGGCTCAGTAGTTGGCACTATGGGCAATGCAGGGCAAGTAAACTATGCAACCGCAAAAGCTGGATTGATTGGTTTTACAAAATCATTAGCGCGTGAGGTTGCATCTCGTGGCATAACTGTTAATACTGTGTCGCCGGGATTTATCGATACCGATATGACACAAACCTTAACAGATGAGCAAAAAGAAGGTATTTTTTCTCAAGTACCGGCAAATCGCTTAGGTAAGCCAGAAGAAATTGCTAACGCAGTTGTTTTTCTAGCTTCCGATGGTGCAGCATATATTACTGGCGAAACATTGCATGTAAACGGCGGTATGTATATGGTTTAATTAGTTGGCTTAATATTATTGAACCAACAAATTGAACAAATTTAGAGCAGTCAACAGGTTAGACCAGACGAAAATTAAAATTAGAAGCTTGCAAGCTAGGCTGTTGACGAATAAACTACACACAATTACGAAAAATTATATTTTCTAGAAAGGAAAAAAAATGAGTACTATTGAAGAACGCGTAAGAAAAATTACAGTTGAACAATTAGGTGTAAGTGAAGAAGAAGTTAAAATTAGCTCTTCTTTTGTTGACGACCTAGGTGCTGACTCTTTAGACACTGTTGAATTAGTCATGGCGTTAGAAGAAGAATTTGATACTGAAATTCCAGATGAAGAAGCTGAAAAAATCACAACTGTACAAGCAGCTGTTGATTACGTTACTGCTAACCAATAATTACAACGTTAATTATTAGTTTTTAGTTACTGGTTTTCAAGCCAGGCTTTTAAATGAGAATTTAAAGTACACATTCAGGCGGTTTTTACCGCCTGTTTTTTTATCTACGATTCATACTCGTACCACTTCAAGATGCAGGTTTCAGCAGTCGATAAAGAGTAAGCGACACAGGTTATCGTTCCACACATAACTTAAGTACTTATATCCGTATGGCCAAAACATTGATTGAAGAGAATAGTTATTCTATTGTTGAAATCAATAACGTTGCAGATAAGCTATAAAACGAGCTCATCGTTACAATACTTGGTAAGGGAATAACTACTGTCCTCGTATCGCGCCTTTTCTGACTTCCTAGCTTAATTCTGAAACTGCATCTTGAAGTGGTTCGGGTATATATTGTTATTTTCTCAACATGAGAATATAACGATTTCTTTTCCTTATAAACTCTTAGCGGAGGCACATAGTCATGAGACGCGTTGTTGTTACCGGTCTTGGTATGTTAAGCCCTTTGGGCAACTGTCCTGAATCTACTTGGCAAAATTTACTGCTGGGTAAAAGTGGCATTAGTAATATTGAACATTTTGATACCTCTGTATATACCACTAAGTTTGCAGGTTTAATTAAAAACTTTAATGCAGAAGATTATATTGCACGAAAAGAAGCCAAGAAAATGGATCTTTTTATTCAATATGGTGTTGCCGCAGGTATACAGGCTTTTAAAGACTCAGGTCTTGAAATTGATGATGTAAACACCCACAGAGTTGGTGTTGCTGTTGGTGCTGGTATTGGCGGCCTAGGATTAATTGAAGAAAACGTTGAGAAAATGCTTAATGCAGGTCCTCGCAAGTTATCACCATTTTTTGTGCCTTCCACCATTATAAATATGATTTCTGGTCACTTGTCGATGATGCACGGCTTAAGAGGCCCTAATATTTCTATTGCAACTGCTTGTACAAGTGGTGTGCATAATATTGGTCATGCGGCTCGTATGATATCTTATGGCGATGCTGACGCTATGTTAGCCGGTGGAGCTGAGAAAGCTTCAACACGGACGGGTATTGGCGGTTTTGGTGCTGCACGAGCGTTATCAACGCGTAATGATGCACCAGAGCAAGCTTCACGTCCTTGGGACAAAGACCGCGACGGCTTTGTACTGGGCGATGGCGCAGGTGTTCTAGTGCTTGAAGAATTTGAACATGCAAAAGCGCGTGGTGCAAAAATTTATGCTGAGCTGGTTGGCTTTGGTATGAGTGCAGATGCTTACCATATGACCTCGCCACCTGCCAATGGCGAAGGTGGCGCGCGCGCGATGATTAATGCAATTAATGATGCAAAAGTTGACCAAAGTAAAATTGGTTATATTAATGCTCATGGTACATCAACACCCGCAGGTGATATTGCCGAAACCAACGCAGTAAAGTCGGTATTTGGCGACAATGCTTATAAACTTATGATGGGTTCTACAAAGTCAATGACGGGTCATTTGTTGGGCGCAGCAGGTGCAGTTGAAACTATTTTTACTGTGCAAGCCTTAATGAATAATGTGGTACCACCGACAATAAATTTAGATAATCCCAGCGAAGGTTGTGATTTAGATTATATTGCTCATACGGCACGTGACGCCAATTTAGAATATGCTTTATGTAATTCTTTTGGCTTTGGTGGTACGAACGGTTCATTAATCTTTAAAAAAGTTTAAGCGCAATAACCGAGAAATATCATCAACTAAACCTTGCAGTTAATTGTTTAAGCCTGAATACTAGTCATCAGTATTCAGGCTTTTCTATTTCTAATGAAACCCAATATGTATTATCAAAGTGTTAATGGTCAAGTAGAGCAACACCTTTCAATCAATAATCGCGGCTTAGCTTATGGTGACGGCGTTTTTACTACTGCGAAAGTGCTCGATGGTAAAGTTGAACAATTAGCGGCTCACATTGAACGATTAACCATGAGCTGTAAAACGCTCAATATTCCCTTGCCAGATATGAATAAAGTCATTATTGAATTAATGGCTGTAGCAGAGCGTTATACTTTGTCTGTAGCAAAAGTGATTATAACGGCAGGTGATGGCGGGCGAGGATATTCTCGACAAGGCTGCCAAACAAGTAACGTTATTATTACTTTTCACCCTTTTCCTGAACATTATGCAAACATGCAACAACAAGGTCTTCATTTGGGCGTATCTTCATTGAAGTTAGGTATTAGCTCTTTACTCTCAGGGATAAAACACCTTAATCGTCTTGAGCAGGTGCTTGTTCGCCAGGAAGTCGATAACCGAGCAGAAGATGATTTATTAGTACTAAATTATTTTGATAATATTGTTGAAGCAAGTGCGGCGAATGTCTTTTGGCTGAAAAATAATGTTTGGTACACACCAGAACTAAAAGAGTCAGGTGTCGAAGGGTTAATGCGTAATCATATCTTACAGACTACGGGTAATTATTGTAAAATTGAGATCGTTAACGTAAAACTTGCTGCGCTTGTTAATATCCAAGCGATGTTTATTTGCAACAGTGTTATGGGTATTATGCCGGTTAGACAATTTCAACATCAAAAATTAGCATTAATGCCTTGTCGTGATATGGCTAAGTTTATTGAGGATATTTGCTAAAAATGAAAAAAATTAAGATAATATTTGCTGTGTCGTTTTTCACCGTGGTGATGTTAAGCGCCTCTTTAGTTGCCTATACCTTTTATCAAATGAAACAGCCGCTCAATATTTCATCCACCCAACTATTAACCATTAAAGACGGTACCTCGTTTAGTCGATTTTCAGAACAACTGATCAAAAATGGCTGGCTCAATACGCGCTTTTGGATGCGTAATTATGTTCGACTTAAGCCCGAGTATGCGAATATAAAAGCGGGCACTTATCAAATTAATAAAGACGTTTCTGTCGAGGTTTTGTTGGCGCAATTAGTTGCCGGTAAAGAGCATCAATTTACCGTGACTTTTATTGAAGGAACAACCTTTAAGGAATGGTTAGTGCAGTTGAGTGAAACGGATAACCTAGTGCATACGCTTCAGCAAACTTCGGTGGCTGATATCGCGAGTAAACTCAATATTGAACACGTTAATCCCGAAGGGCTGTTCTACCCAGAAACTTACGCGTTTACTGCCGGTACTACCGATATAGAATTGTTAAAACGTGCTCAACAACAAATGTCCGTTGAATTAAATCTAGCGTGGCAAAATCGCGCCGAACCTTTACCTTATAAAAATAAGTATCAAGCGTTGATCATGGCATCGATAATTGAGAAAGAAAGTGGCAAAAATGCCGAGCATGGCATTATTTCATCGGTATTTTTTAACCGTTTAAACAAAAAGATGCGCCTGCAAACTGACCCAACCGTTATTTACGGTTTAGGTGAACGTTACCAAGGAGACATCAAATATCGTCACTTGCGCGAGAAAACACCGTATAATACTTACCGAATTAATGGTTTGCCACCTACACCTATCGCTATGCCTGGTAAAAGTGCCATACATGCCGCGTTAAACCCATTAACAACAGATTATTTATATTTTGTCAGTAATGGCAAAGGTCAGCATATCTTTTCAACTAATTTAAAAGATCATAATGCGGCAGTAAAAAAATATCAGTTGAACTAAAAATTGCATAAGAAGTAAAAAATGAATAAAGGTCAATTTATCGTCATTGAAGGTATTGAAGGGGCAGGAAAATCTTCAGCTATTTCAGTGGTTAAAAAAATACTCACCGAGCATGGTATTGATTTTATTAATACTCGAGAGCCGGGAGGCACTCCTTTAGCGGAGTCATTGCGCGATATCGTGAAATCTGCCGATCACCAAGAAATATTGACACAAGAAACTGAATTATTATTGATGTACGCTAGCCGCAGTCAGCTAATGGCGAATCGAATTCTTCCGGCATTAGAAAAAGGTCAATGGGTCATCGGTGACCGCCATGATTTAAGCTCAAGGGCTTATCAAGGGGGTGGCAGACAATTTAACGATGAACTTATGGACACGATTGCTCAAGTGACCTTAAAAGGCTTTAAGCCGCAGTTAACACTCTATTTAGATATATCTCCTGAGCTAGGTTTAGCAAGAGCGCAAGCTCGAGGGGCATTGGATCGTATCGAATTAGAAAAAATAGAATTCTTTCATCGTGTCCGTAATAAGTATCTTGAAATTGCGTTAGCCGATGAAACGATTAAAATTATTGATGCCAGTGCGCCTATGCCTGTTGTACATAATAATATTCGCTTAGCGGTAAACGAATTTTTAAAAAGTCATTAATGACTATCACCGTTAGCAGGAAACACTAATGCACAGTTGGTTAGAGCAACAGCAACTTTTGTTATCAAAGCAAATAACGCAAATAAAATTACCGCATGCCATCTTGATCAATGGTGTCGAAGGCGCGGGTAAAAGTGATCTTTCGCTGTGGCTTATTCATGCTTTGTCTTGTACTAAACCCCAAAACTCGCAGGGTATTATCTTACCGTGTAACGTCTGTAAGGCGTGCTTACTGCATAAAAGTCATACTTACCCAGACCATTTGCTTATTGAAAGTGGCGGAAAAAGTATTGGTGTTGATCAAGTGAGACAAGCGAGTCGTTTTTTCGAAAAAACAGCGCAAATAGGTCATTGTAAAACGACATTAATAACCGCAGCACATCATATGACTATCTCTGCGGCCAATGCCTTATTAAAAACCCTCGAAGAACCTAATGCTAATAACTATATTGTTTTATTAACCTCTGAAGTTGAAACGTTATTGCCGACCATTATTAGTCGTTGTTATGTGATTGATATTCGGCCGCCGGTTGGTGAAAAATTATTAGCTGAGCTTAAGCAATCTGGTAGCGACCCTTTTGTTAATTTGAGTCACTTAAAAGAACTCTCTGACAGTTTTGTTAATGACCAATACCAACATTTTGAGAGCTGTTTCTTTACTTTTTTGCAAAATAAAACCATTAAACGTAGTGAAATATTAAGCTTACTGGTTGATAACACCAATAGCGTTCGCTGGTTAGAAAAAGTCATGGTTAAGTTGATGCGCCAACAATATAATTGGCTAAAAGGCGACATTATCTTGAATGAGCAGGTAATATGGTCAATATATCAATTAGTTTTGTCTGCTATTAAACAACTTAAATTGTTAATGCAAGCAAACAAACAATTCATCTTTGAAAAGCTACTGGTTGACATAACAGCAGTTATAGAAGAAAAATAGAAAAATAAGTACGCGCGAATAGCAAGCAATATTAGCTCAATTCATCTTTGAAAAGCTACTGGTTGACATAACAGCAGTTATCGAAGAAAAATAAGATTATAATAACTAGCTCATAAGATAAATTTTGAGGAATAATGATGAAACAATTTAGCTTAGAATTTTTATCTGACAGAGAATTATATCAATACTATATGCCCTTTGTTAAAAATGGTGGGCTATTTGTTCGCAGTACAGAGCAATTTAATTTGGGCGATGAGGTAACACTTGAAGTCACCTTGCCTGACGCCCTAGAGCCATCAAGTGTTGTAGGCAAAGTATGCTGGTTAACGCCAACAGGTGCTCAAAATGGTACACCAGCGGGTATTGGTGTTAGTTTTGAAGAAGATAATGACAATGTACGTAATCAAATTGAAAAGTTGATAGGGCGCTTACTGAGCTCTTCAGAGCCAACATTATCAATGTAGGGTTTTGTTTTAATTAAAAAATTATTGGAGAAAGTTGTTTGTTTATAGATTCACATTGCCACTTAGATAGACTGGATTTAACCGAGTTTGATGGCGAGTTAGACAATGTTTTAAAAGCCGCCGCCGCCGCTCAAGTAGACGAGATTTTGTGTGTTAGCGTAACCTTAGCGGAATTTCCTAGCATGGTAGAAAAAACGGCTAAATATGATAATGTCTGGCTGTCGTGTGGCGCTCACCCACTAAATCAAGATGATTTAATTGACCAAGAAGAGCTTGCCCGTTTATCACAAACCGACAAAGTGATTGCGATTGGTGAAACTGGCTTAGACTATTTTTATGCCCCTGAAACTAAAGCGGTGCAACTCGATTCTTTTCGCAAGCATGTCCGTGTTGCGAATCAATTAAATAAACCGCTAATTATTCATACTCGTGATGCTCAGCAAGATACCTTAGATATTCTTCGTGAAGAAAATGCCGCAAATGTTGGTGGTATTTTACATTGCTTTACCGAAACTTGGGATATGGCAGAGCAAGCGATTGACCTTGGTTTTTATATTTCATTTTCTGGTATCGTTACCTTTAAAAATGCCAGTGAATTACGTGAAGTTGCTAAACTTGTCCCCGATGATCGATTTTTAATTGAAACAGATGCACCTTACTTAGCGCCAGTTCCTCATCGAGGAAAGCAAAATCAACCCGCTTATGTAGTCGATGTCGCTAAATTTTTAGCAAGCGTTCGTGGACAGTCAGTTGAAACGATAGCCGAGCTTTCAACGGCAAATTTCAAACGACTTTTTAAGCTAAAATAAAGGCAAAAAAGTGCCCGAAACTATTGCTAGCTCGGGCCCAAGGGAATGGCTCGTAAAGCATGAGCCGTGCGCTAATAAACACTATTTACATCGATAAAAATCAGTAAAATAAAAATGAAAAATCGCGAGCAATTGATTAATATTTACACTGTGTGATTAATTGTAGTGTAAACTTTTTTAAAAGCTAATTTAAATTTCATTTATTATAAGTTACTGATAAATAGTATTTGTTTTGTTATCTTGTATTTTACGGCTAACACCCACACCGCTAGTGTGCCGTTATTTCTCTCCACTTGTCTACAAGCGTATTTGACTGTAATTACTGCGGCTAATATGTCATGATAATTTCATTATCTATGACTAATAAGATTATCTTTGTGTTAAATCGTTTGTGGATCAGTTTCTTTTTTATTGCTTTTGGCTCGGCGCTTTATCAATGGTTTTTTCTTGATAATCTTTTAATCTTTGAAGAACTCGTGCAAGCGCTTTTTTCAATGTCAAAAGTGACCGTTGATATTGCGATTGGCTTAATTGGTATTTTAAGTTTTTGGTTAGGCATGATGAAAATTGCTGAAAACGCCGGTTTAATGGATAAGCTTGCGCGCGCTATTTCGCCGTTATTCACCCGTTTAATGCCAGGTGTCCCTAAAGGTCATCCGGCTATTGCTTCCATGACGATGAATTTATCGGCTAACTTTTTAGGTTTAGATAATGCAGCAACGCCGCTTGGCTTAAAAGCCATGCAAGATCTTCAGCAATTAAATCCGCAAAAAGATACCGCAACCAATGCGCAAATATTATTCCTGGTTTTAAATACCTCAAGCGTTACACTTTTTCCCGTTGCTGTGTTTGTTTATCGTGCTCAGCAGGGAGCTGCTAGCCCTACCGATGTTTTTGTCCCTATTATATTGGCAACATTTGCTTCAACTTTCGCTGGCTTATTAGCGGTAGCCACAGTGCAAAAAATTAAGCTGTATAACTCCATTATTTTACTCTATTTATCTGCAGCGATTGCTTTAGTAGGAGGTTTAGTGGTGTATTTCTCGATGCTGACCTCACAAGCACTTGCCGAACAGTCGTCATTTTTAGGCAATTTTTTAATTTTTTCGACCTTAATTATTTTTATTTTGGCAGCGGTTAGAAAAAAGGTCGATGTATACGACAGCTTTATAGAAGGGGCTAAAGAAGGTTTCGACACCAGTATTAAACTTATTCCTTATTTACTGGCGATGTTGGTCGCTATTGGCGTCTTTCGTGCAAGTGGCGCATTAACACTAATTGTCGACAGTTTTAGAGAGTTAGTGATGTTTTTAGGATTTGACACCCGCTTTGTTGATGCGATGCCTACGGCGTTAATGCAACCGTTAAGTGGCTCTGGTGCCAGAGCTATGATGATTGAAACGATGAAAACCCATGGTGCCGATTCTTTTGCCGGTCGATTAGCATCAATTTTTCAAGGATCAACAGAAACAACTTTTTATGTACTAGCCGTTTATTTTGGCTCTGTGGGTATTCGATATAGTCGACATGCCATTGCCTGTGGCTTACTTGCTGATTTAGCTGGGATTACTGCTGCAATAGCGGTTTGCTATTGGTTTTTTGGTTAACCCCCTCAGCGCCTACACCTAATTTAACGAGTGAATTGTCGACAATTATACTTTGGTCTACTTGACTTTTAAGCTGTGTGCTTTAGTATGATTTTTAAAATCGGTAAATGTCGACAATTACCTCATTAAGACAATTATGGCGCTAGCATACTTATGGCATTAGACAATCCAACCTTACAAGAACCAGTGACTACTGCAGACAAAGTTTTCTATGCCATACTTCATGCGATTGTTGATGGAAAAATAGCCGCAGGCAGTAAAATTAGTGAGCCCGGGTTAGCTAAGCAATATGAAATCAGTCGTTCTACTTTGCGAGAAGCCCTCAATCGTTTAGAAAAATGTCATTTAATTGAGCGTAAAGCCAATGTTGGCTCAAGAGTTGTTGATTGCACCATCGAAGGCTTATTAGAAATATACGTGGTTCGTGAAGCGCTTGAAGGCATGGCTTGTCGAGAAGCGGCAATTAACATGAGCGATGATGAAATAGCCGAAATGCAAGATATGCTCGCTCAACACGCCAACTCACAAGACCTTATTGATGGTGTTGCTTATTATCAAGAAGAGGGCGACTTAGACTTTCACTATAAAGTGATATTAGGTAGCCATAATCAACAATTAATCAATATTCTTTGCGGGCAGCTCTACCACTTAGTGCGTATGTACCGTATTCAATTTGGCATGCATAGCCCACGCGCAACCCGTGCCTTTGAAGAACATTCACATATTATCCAAGCGATTTGTGACCGAGATGGCGAACTTGCTGAAATTTTGATGAGACGTCATATTGCCGCATCAAGAAAAAATATCGAAAAGAAAATAGCGCTACAAAATAGCGCGACACAATAAATAAAAGTAAAGCTGACCAGTGGCTTTAACAAATAGCACAACAATTATTTAACAAAAACTAAGAGGAAACCCTATGTCTACGCAACTTTCACCTGGCGCTAAATTCCGTCAAGCACTAGTAAACAATAAACCTTTACAAGTAGTGGGTACTATCAACGCTTATTGCGCGATGATGGCTGAGCAATTAGGTCACCAAGCTATTTACCTTTCAGGTGGTGGTGTTGCCAATGCTTCATATGGTTTACCAGATTTAGGTATGACGTCATTAAATGATGTTATTGCTGACGTACAACGTATTACTGCTGCTTCAAGTTTGCCTTTGCTGGTTGATATAGATACCGGTTGGGGTGGCGCGTTTAATATCGCTAAAACTATTCGCGATATGGAAAAAGCAGGGGCAGCCGCGGTTCACCTTGAAGACCAGGTGGCACAGAAACGTTGTGGACATCGTCCAAATAAAGAAATTGTTTCAACCCAAGAAATGGTTGACCGTATTAAAGCCGCTGTAGATGCACGTATTGATAAAGACTTCTTTATCATGGCTCGTACTGATGCTTTTGCTCAAGAAGGCTTAGAAGCGGCACTTGAAAGAGCTAAAGCTTATGTGGCAGCGGGAGCCGATGGTATTTTCGCCGAAGCAGTTAAAACAGAAGAACATTATCGCGCTTTTACCGAAGCGTTAGATGTACCAGTGCTCGCTAATATTACCGAATTTGGTCAAACCGAATTGTGGAACAAAGCGCAACTAGGTGAGTGGGGTTGTGCGATGGTACTTTACCCATTATCAGCATTTCGTGCGATGAATAAAGCGGCTGAGTCGGTTTACAAAACCTTACTTGATGATGGTGACCAAAAAGCTGAAATCGACAATATGCAAACGCGGATGGATTTATACGATTACTTGGGTTACCACGACTACGAGCAAAAGCTTGATGCTTTGTTCACCGAAGGCAAAAATAAGTAACAGATATTATAATAAAATAAAACTAAGTTAGCAGCGATACAAGCGACTAACCCAACAAAAGAATATGAGGAAAATAGTATGTCAGATGTAAAAGTAGCAGATAAAAAAATTGGTGGCGCAGGCTTACGTGGTCAAAGTGCGGGTGAAACTTCGCTTTGTACCGTTGGTGAGTCAGGCTCAGGTTTAACCTATTGTGGTTATGATATTGCTGATTTAGCTGAAAACAGTACCTTTGAAGAAGTTGCTTATTTACTCTTTCATGGTGAACTCCCTAATGAAAAAGAACTCGCCACTTATAAAGCTGAGTTGTTTGCCATGCGCGACTTACCGCAAGCATTAAAAGCGGTATTAAAACTGATCCCAAAAGAAACTCATCCAATGGATGTTATGCGCACCGGTTGTTCATTCTTAGGTAATTTAGAGCCAGAAAATGATTTTAGCGAGCAAAATCAAGCCGCCAATCGCTTATTAGCCGCATTTCCTGCCATTATGTGTTACTGGTATAAATTCTCCCATGACGGTGTAGAAATTGACTGTACTTCAACCGAAGACTCTTTAGGCGGACATTTCTTGCGCTTACTCAATGGTGAAAGCCCATCAGCACAGCATCAACGTGTTATGGACGTATCATTAATTTTATATGCAGAACATGAGTTTAATGCTTCAACCTTCACGGCGCGTGTATGTGCTTCAACCTTGTCTGATATGTTTTCATGTGTCACCGGTGCTATTGGCACATTACGTGGTCCACTTCATGGTGGTGCTAACGAAGCCGCAATGGATATGATTGAATCATTCTCATCGCCAAGCGACGCTAAAGAAAAAATGGCGGGTATGCTTGAACGTAAAGAAAAAATTATGGGCTTTGGTCACGCAATTTACCGTACTTCAGACCCACGTAATGTCATTATTAAAGCATGGTCTGAAAAGTTAGCGGCTGAAAATGGGGATACGTCACTTTACGATATTTCAGTAGCCTGTGAAGAATTCATGTGGGATACCAAAAAGTTATTCTGTAACGCTGATTTTTTCCATGCTTCAACGTACAGCTACATGGGTATTCCCACTAAATTGTTTACCCCTATTTTTGTCTGTTCACGCGTAACAGGTTGGTCTGCTCACATTATGGAGCAACGTTCAAATAACCGTATTATTCGTCCAAGTGCTGACTACAAAGGCGCTAAGCCGAGAACGGTTCCACCTATCAGCGAAAGGTAATGACTATGAATTATGAACATCGCAAACCGCTGCCCGGTTATAAAATTGGCGGCATCAATATAGATTATTTTGATACTCGAGGGGCGGTTGAAGCAATAAGCGCCGGTAGTTACGCAAAACTACCTTATACCTCACGCGTATTAGCTGAACAATTGGTACGCCGTTGTTCACCTGAAACCTTAACAGATTCACTTAAGCAATTAATTGAGCGTAAGCAAGATCTTGATTTTCCATGGTATCCGGCACGTGTTGTTTGTCATGATATTTTAGGTCAAACGGCTTTGGTTGATTTAGCGGGTCTGCGTGATGCCATTGCCGAGCAAGGTGGTGATCCTTCAAAAGTAAACCCGGTTGTACCGACGCAATTAATTGTTGATCATTCTGTTGCTGTTGAACATGCTGGTTTTGAAAGTGATGCGTTTGAAAAAAACCGTGCCATTGAAGACCGCCGCAACGAAGACCGTTTCCATTTTATTGAATGGACCAAAACAGCGTTTAAAAATGTTGATGTTATTCCTGCGGGTAATGGCATTATGCATCAAATCAATTTGGAAAAAATGTCACCGGTTATTCAACTCCGTGACGGTGTTGCTTTTCCTGATACTTGTGTTGGCACCGACAGCCATACCCCACATATCGATTGCTTAGGTGTTATAGCTATTGGTGTCGGTGGTTTAGAAGCTGAAACTGTCATGTTAGGTCGCCCGTCGATGATGCGCTTACCTGATATTATTGGCGTAAAACTGGTAGGTAAACGCCAACCGGGTATTACAGCTACTGATTTGGTTTTAGCTATTACTGAATTTTTGCGTAATCAAAAAGTGGTATCAAGTTACTTAGAATTCTTTGGTGAAGGTACCAAAGGTTTAACTATAGGTGACCGCGCTACTATTTCGAACATGACACCAGAATATGGCGCTTCAGCAGGAATGTTTTATATTGATCAACAAACCATTGATTATTTAAAACTGACCGGCCGTGAGCCAGAGCAAGTTGAACTGGTAGAAACCTATGCTAAACATACCGGTTTATGGGCTGATGACTTAGCTGACGTTGAATATGACCGCGTTATCGAGTTTGATTTATCATCAGTTGGTCGTAATATGGCTGGCCCGTCTAATCCGCACAGTCGTTTACCGACCAGCGAATTGTCGTCAAAAGGCATAGCGAAGGACCTTGATGCCTGTAAAGCACAAGAAAAAGCCGGAGAAATGCCAGACGGCGCGGTTATTATTGCCGCTATAACCAGTTGTACTAATACCTCGAACCCTCGCAACGTTGTGGCGGCAGGCTTAGTGGCTAAACGCGCTAACGAGCTTGGCTTATTGCGCAAGCCTTGGGTTAAATCATCTTTTGCACCAGGTTCAAAAGTCGCGAAACTTTATTTAGAAGAAGCCGGTTTATTATCTGAAATGGAAAAAATGGGTTTTGGTATTGTCGGTTACGCTTGTACAACTTGTAACGGCATGTCGGGCGCGTTAGATCCAAAAATTCAACAAGAAATTATCGACCGTGATCTTTATTCAACGGCGGTTTTATCGGGTAATCGTAACTTTGACGGACGTATTCATCCGTATGCTAAACAAGCCTTTTTAGCCTCACCACCGTTAGTAGTTGCTTATGCTATTGCCGGTACGATGCGTTTCGATATTGAAAAAGATGTACTCGGACAAGATCAACAAGGTAATGATATTACCTTAAAAGATATTTGGCCAACTGACGAAGCCATAGATGCGATAGTTGCAAGCTGTGTTAAGCCAGAGCAGTTCAAGAAAATTTATACGCCGATGTTTGATTTAGGCGCTTTTGAACCGGCTGAATCTCCGCTTTACGATTGGCGAGAAATGAGCACCTACATTCGTCGTCCACCTTATTGGGAAGGCGCCTTAGCGGGTGAACGTACCATGAAAGGTATGCGTCCGTTAGCAGTTTTAGGTGACAACATCACCACAGATCATTTATCACCCTCAAATGCTATTCAACTCGATAGTGCTGCAGGGGCTTATTTAGATAAAATGGGCTTACCTGAAGTAGACTTTAACTCTTATGCAACGCATCGCGGCGATCATTTAACCGCGCAACGAGCAACTTTTGCTAACCCTAAATTGTTAAATGAAATGTGTCGTGATGACAAGGGTGACATTAAACAAGGTTCACTGGCGCGTATAGAGCCAGAGGGCACAGAGTCACGTATGTGGGAAGCGATTGAAACCTACATGGAGCGTAAGCAACCGTTAATTATCGTTGCTGGCGCTGACTATGGTCAAGGTTCATCACGTGATTGGGCGGCTAAAGGTGTTCGTTTAGCCGGCGTTGAAGTGATCGTTGCCGAAGGTTTTGAGCGTATTCATCGTACTAACTTAGTGGGCATGGGTGTTTTACCTTTGCAGTTTGTTAATAACGAAACACGCCATACCTACAATATTGATGGTACCGAAACATTTGATGTTGCAGGTAACGGTGAAATGTCACCGGGCGCTGAAATGAACGTGTTAATGACCCGTACCAACGGCGAATTATTAACGATACCAGTTAAGTGTCGTTTAGATACCGCCGAAGAAGTGTCAGTTTACAATGCGGGTGGCGTATTGCAAAAGTTTGCGAATGACTTCTTGGAGTCTAATAGATAATTGATTTTTAATGTTTTATCTAGGTTTAAAGTGCTCATTGACCTTAGTCAACTGCGCATTGGCATTGATAAAACACTTCTTATAAAAATCAACTCGGTGTAATTTTAATTAAAGCAGCAATTTAGGTAACTAATTTGCTGCTTTTTATTAGTGACAAAATCGTAAAGCAAAAAGCTTTTTAGTAAAGATAATGGCAGCAGCATAGACCGCTATGTGACATCATTCAACCTAGCTAAAGCGTCTTTTGAGAAGCGAAAAATATTGAAGGAAAACTGATGATTCATACTCCCCAAGTACACATACCTCAAGTAAAGATTCCTGCTACTTATATGCGTGGCGGCACTTCAAAAGGTGTGTTTTTTAATTTAACTGATTTACCTGAACGTTGTCAGGTTGCCGGCGAAGCACGCGATAATATGCTGCTACGCGTTATTGGTAGTCCAGATCCTTACGGCAAACAAACCGATGGTATGGGCGGCGCAACCTCAAGCACCAGCAAAACCGTTATCTTAGCAAAATCAAACCAAGCCGATCACGATGTAGATTATTTATTTGGCCAAGTGGCTATCGATAAAGCGTTTGTTGATTGGAGTGGTAACTGCGGTAACTTAACCGCTGCAGTTGGCTCATTTGCGATTAATTCTGGCCTTGTTGATGCAACGCGTATTCCTGAAAACGGTATTTGTACCGTACGTATTTGGCAAAAAAACATCTCGAAAACGATTATTGCTCAAGTACCTATCACCAACGGTGAAGTACAAGAAACAGGAGATTTCGAGCTCGACGGGGTTACTTTCCCTGCGGCAGAAGTACCGGTTGAATTTATCGCGCCCGTTGATCCATCAGAGGCGATGTTTCCAACGGGGAATATTGTTGATGACCTAGAGGTACCCGGTGTTGGCGTTTTTAAAGCAACCATGATCACCGCAGGTATCCCAACCATCTTTTTAAATGCAGATGAAATTGGTTATACCGGCACCGAGTTACAAGAAGCCATTAATGGCGACCCTGCAGCACTAGAACGCTTTGAAACGATTCGTGCTTATGGCGCGATTAAAATGGGCTTAATTACTGAACTTTCAGAAGCCGAGGCTCGCCAACATACGCCCAAAGTTGCTTTTGTTGCACCAGCAAAAGATTATGTTACCTCAAGTGGTAAAGCTGTTTTAGCAAGCGATATTGACTTACACGTTCGCGCATTGTCTATGGGTAAATTACACCATGCGATGATGGGCACAGCTGCAGTGGCTATTGGCGCAGCAGCCGCTATTCCTGGTACCTTAGTTGCTCTTGCTACTGGTAATGCTGCAGGTGAAGGATCAGAATCTGTGACTTTTGGTCATCCATCAGGCACGCTTAAAGTAGGAGCACAAGCCAGTGAAGTTAATGGCGCTTGGATTGTTGATAAAGCCGTAATGAGCCGAAGTGCTCGGGTATTAATGGAAGGTTGGGTACGTATTCCTGGCGATTCATTTTAATTTCTAATTAAAACTTAAAAAAAAGCCCTGCAAGCAGGGCTTAGACATTTCAAAAAATTGAAGTCTTTAAGGGAATAAAGAGAAACATAAAAATTAATCAATAAGTAAATTACTCGCTGCTTGCAATGTATGCGGACCGCCCCATAAAATCGGTGGAAGAGGTTGCATCACCCCTTTGTCAAAACTGAAACCAAACTCTCGGTCATCGCGTATAAGTAATGGGCCGTCTAAGTCAACATAACGTGCTTTGTTAACAAGTAATGCAGCTGGGGCCATGGCTAAAGAACTTCCAACCATACACCCGAGCATAATTTCGAAGCCTTGACGTTTTGCTTGCTGAGCCAGCAAAACTGCTTCGGTTAAGCCGCCTGTTTTATCGAGTTTTATATTAATAACTTGATAACGACCTTTTAAATAATCAAGCTCTGCACGAGTATGACAGGATTCGTCAGCGCAAAGAGGAATGGGTGAGTCAAAATTAATTAAGGCTTGATCATGTCCAGCTTGAAGGGGTTGTTCAATTAAAATAACGTTTAACGCTTTAAGCTGTGCACAGTTGTTCGCCAAATCATCAATTGACCAGCCTTCGTTAGCATCAACAATGAATTCGCTGTTAGGCGCTGCCTGCGCGATAGCTGTCATTTTTTTGATAATATCTTGATTATCAAGCTTAACTTTAACTAATGGCGGGTTATTAAGTTTAGTAACGGCTTCAGCCATAGCTTCAGGCGTATCTATACTGAGTGTTTGAGCTGTAATACAAGCTTTAGCAGGATCAAGGTGTAATAATTCTTCGACCGTTGTGTTTAGTTTTTTAGCTTGTAGATCCCACCAAGCACAATCTAAAGCATTTCGTGTTGCTCCTGCAGGTAAGGAAGCAAGCGTTTCACCAATGTTTTTATTGGTTATCTCGGTTAAAGCTAGCGCGCTAATTTGTTCCATAACAATATCCACAGATTCATTATAACGAGCGTATGGTACTGCTTCCGCCCAACCACAATGTGTTCCATCATCTATTGTTACTACAACCACATTTGCTTGAGTTTTTGCGCCTCGAGCAATACGAAAAACACTTTTTAATCGCAGTTGTTCATTGAAAACGTTGATTGTCAGTTTGTTAACTGAATGCTGTTTTTCACTTGCTTTATTTTCTGTCACCATTACAAAGTAGCCACAATGCTATCTGTACCATCTCTTAATGGGTCAACACAAGGAAGCGAAAATTCCTCACTTAGTTTAGCACAAATACGTTGCCCTTCTTCGACGCTAACACTTGAAGTATTCACCGTAATACCGACAACTTTAGTGTTTGGATTGGTTAATTTTGCGGCTTGTAAATTTAAGTTGATGGTTGCCTCAATGCTCGGAAATTTACTATGAGGTAAGCCGCGCATATAACTACGATTTAAGTCATGACAAATAACCAAAGCATCAGGTTGAGAACCATGCAGTAAACCTAAACTAACCCCTGCAAAAGCTGGGTGAGAGAGCGACCCTTGACCTTCAATAATATCCCAATGTTCGCTATCATTATTCGGAGATAAAGACTCAGCGGCCCCTGATAAAAAGTCTGAAATAACACAGTCAATAGCTACACCAGTACCTGCTATTAAAATTCCGCATTGTCCTGTTGCACGAAAATCAACATTCATTTTATGTTTTTTCATTGATTTCTCTAAGCTTAGAGAGGTATACATTTTTCCAACCGAGCAGTCAGTTCCTACCGTAAGGAGCCTTTTACCGGTGCGCTTAACGCCAGTTCCCGTAATAAATTCGGCTTTAGGATGACGAATATCAAGTAATTTTCGGTTTGTTTCTTTAGCTTTAGCGACAATTGCTGGGAAATCGGTAAGTTTATTGTGCAAGCCACTAACTATGTCCATGCCGTTGTCTAAAGCTTCAATAATATAGGGTAGCCATTTTTTATCTAGTATACCGCCACTGTTGGCAAAGCCAAGAATGAAAGATTTTGCGCCTTTCTCCGCGGCCTGCTTGATATTTAATTTTTTAATTCCCGTTGAAACTTTACAACCAGTAACCGCATATTCACCAATGCATAGTTCTGGGCGCCAATCTGAAACACCACGCGCCATTTTTATTGACAGTTGGTCGGTGGCGTCGCCGATAAATAATAAGTATGGAGAAGCAATATGCATAGCTGTATTCCTAAAGTTAAACGTGGATAATTTTTATTTGTATCCAGAGCTTAACTTAGTGAGCATGCATTAAAAGTGACAAGGTTTTAATTGATCATAACCTAGGGTTATGTTTTTGTTTTATTCCTTTAAAATCCTAGGGTTAGGTATGGCATAAACTCATCAATAACCTTTGAATACTTACGGTTTTCAAGATGAACAGCATTTATATTAAAAGCTAAAGTGGGTTCGAAAGATGCTATAGCGACATTATCGCTTAAGTTACCTTCTGCAGTAAAACGGTCGACAACACATACACCTACGCCTCTAGCGACTAATCTAGCGGCAATAAAGTAGGTTTGAACTTTGATTGTTGATTTGAAATTAATGTCTTCCTCCATAATTCTTGCCCATAGCATTTCAGCTAAGGGGCCGCTGTCGCTTATGTCAATAAATTCAAGATCACAGACTTCATTAAGGGTTAACTTTGTCGGACAATGCGGGAATTTGTCTTTAGGATAGACAATAACCAGCTCAGATTGTGCTAATGAAACAGAGGTCAACCCCGGCAGTGTTTTAGGAGAAAACAAAACCGCTAAGTCACATTTATGCTCTAATAGCGTTTGCATCATTTCGTCGTTATGAATAGTTTGAATATCGAAAGTGACATTAGGAAAGTCTTTATGGAAGTTGGCAATGACATTTGGGATAACATCAAAACCAAGTGCAGGAGAAACCCCTAAACTTATGCTTCCAAATTCTGACTTTTTAATATTTTGCGCGGTATTTTTGATTGAACGCATTTGTTGATAAATTTTGTCAACTTCATCAAAGAGCATTTCAGCTTCATCCGTTGGGATAAGTCGGCCCTTAACCCTGTCAAATAAGTTAAAACCTAATTGAAGCTCAGCATGAGATAACACTTTACTGACAGACGGTTGCGACACATGCAATATTTTAGCGGCATTGGTGATTGAACCAGTGGTATAAATAGCATGAAAAATTTCAATATGTCTTAAGCGCATTGTGTTTCCTAAAAATCAAAATATTAATGAGTGTTTTATACTGTCCGACTTTAACCATTCATAAATGGAAAACTTAAATATAACTGTATAACCAACGCATTGGTAATATCAATAAAAAATGCACCAACTAGTGGCACAACCAAAAATGCTTGAGGGGAAGGGCCATGACGAGAAACCAAAGATTCCATATTAGCAACCGCCGTTGGTGTAGCGCCTAAGCCGAACCCACAGTGTCCACCAGCCATAATTGCAGCGTGATAATTTTTTCCCATTATTCTAAAAGTGATAAAATAAGCAAATAACATGAGCATGACAGCTTGTACGAGAATCATAAATATCATTGGGCCAGCTAGGCTAACTAACTCCCAAATTTTAAGTGACATTAATGCCATTGCTAAAAACATTGAAAGTGCCATCGTACCCCATAAATCAATACACGCTCGGCTAATTTTATAGGTTTTAGTGAACTCGGTAAAATTGGTAATAACAACGCCTACTAATAATGGAATTAAAAAAGCAGGTAACACAACATCCACAGATTTTAGGGCTAAATAACCGATATTACCTAAATACATACAGCTTAAAATAACAAATAAAGTTTCCATCATCTTTCTTGGCGTAACAAGATCATGATCATCAGGATCAAAGGTGATGGTATCGTCAAGTTCTTCGTGGTACGAGTTATCGGGTTTCAAATTGTATTTTGTGATCAATCTTTTGCTGACGGGGCCACCAACAAGCCCACCTAAAATTAGACCTAAAGTTGCGGCCGCCATCGCTAATTCAAAGACACTACTAGGTAAACCATATTCATTAATGAATAAATCAGAGTATGTTGCACCATTACCATGGCCGCCAGAAAGGGTAACTGAACCACCAATGAGTCCCATTAAAGGATCTAGTCCTGTAGCCATTGCTATCGAAACACCCACCGCATTTTGCACAATTAAATATAAGGTGGCGACACCCAGGAACAACAAAACTTTAGGACCACCTTTAATAAGTAACGCAAAACTTGCACCTAATCCGACCGTTGTAAAAAAAATGGTCATTAATGGTGTTTTAAAAGACATGTCGAATAGAAAGTTTACCTCAAAATATATATATAAAATGGCTGAAAGTATTGAGAACACAATGCCTCCTACCACAGGTTCAGGAATATTATTATTTCTTAAAAACATCACTTTACTATTTAAAAAGTATCCCGTGAAAAGAATTAATAAAGCGATTATAAATGTTTCTATTATTGATATTTCTAGTTGCATGTTATTCGTTGCCTTTATTTTTATGACACTTTTATTTTTATAATGAATGAACTGTATGTTCAAAAACAGAAATCTGATTGTAAAGGGTAATCAACCAATAAGCAGTTCAAAAAGTTAACAAAAGCATAACCAAAGGTTCTAATCAATCAACTATCGCATATATAAACGCTTACTTTATGATAATCTTGATTGTACATAACTTTAGGTTATAGGGTTCGGATATTCTAGTAATGGTATTGTTGAATGACTTTGGGCAAGGTGAGTTTAATAAAAAAATGATCGGATATAAATATTCGACAAAAATGACCACAATTAAATTATACAAGGTGGAAGAAATGAAACAACAAGCGAAAAAATCACATAAATTAAAGCACTTAACCTTATGCGTTATCACGGCATTAACAGCCCAAGTTACTTTTCAAGTTCATGCCGAAGAAACATCAACTGAAGCAGAAGAAAAGAAAGTAGAGCGAATTAGTGTTATTGGCTCTAACGTTAAACGTGCTACTGATATTAGTCCATTGCCCGTAACAACAATGACGGCTGCGGATATTGAAAACTCAGCTGCCATGTCAGGAGATGAACTACTTCGCTCCATTCCACAAATGGGCTCTGTTAATTTTGGTGAAACTACCGGTTCTTCAAACGTCAATGATGCCCGTGGTGATGTTGGCTCATTCAACCTGCGTGGTTTAGGTGCTGGTAATACCTTAGTATTACTTAATGGTCGCCGAATGGTAAATCATCCTGGTACACAATCTAAATCAGGCGCTAACAAAGTACCTGTAAATACCGTTAACTCAAACACTTTACCTGTTTCAGGCTTACGTTCATTAGAAGTGTTGCGTGATGGTGCTGCTGCTGTTTACGGCTCGGATGCTATTGCTGGCGTAGTTAACTATGCGCTTGATAGTGAATATGTTGGTAACAAAGTGAGCCTTAGACATGGTGGTTCTCAAGGTACACCATTAAATGAAACAACTTTTACTTATTTAGGTGGTGTCGAGCTTAATAACGGTCTTTCTAACCTTGTTGGATCTTTAAGTATCTATAACCGTAACGGCATGATGGCAACAGAGCGTCCATATTCGGCAAGTCACGATAGACGCGAATACGCAGGGTTACCTGAAGAATTTATTGGTGATACACAATTAGATAATCGAAGTTCAGATACGCCTTGGGGCGAGTTTGACAGTGATAGCTTAGGAAGATTTCATTTACAACCTGACACTTTATCCGGTTGTGTAGATTCAGCACTGACAGTTGAAAATGTTTGTGTTGACCAGGGCAGTTCCGGTAGAGATATCCGTTTTGATCGAGGAACCACTCGTCCTTTATCTTCAGATGCAAAAAGAGTTAACTTTTATACTCACTTTACGCATGAAGTTAATGATGATGTTGAGTTTTTTGCGGAAGGTATTTATTACCAAGCGGAATTGACGAATCAATCAGAGCAAAATCATAACGGCAGTAAGCATCGCTTTAATATATCTGCAGATGCCTTTTACAATCCATTTGGCGAAGAAGTAACTTTACGCAGATATCGTCCTACTGATATAGGGCCAAGAACAGTTACGGTTGATGACAGTAGTTTTCGTGTACTTGCCGGCTTTAAAGGTTATATGGGTGCATGGGATTGGGAAAGTGCTGCATTTTATAGTGAAGCCGAAACGAATGACCGAAGCACACGTATTGATGTAAATGCCTTTGAAAAAGCAGTGAACAGTACAGATTCAGCCACCGCATATAACGTTTTTGGTGGTGGTGATGTTAACAATCCAAATACTATTGGTAATAGAACTTTAGTGTCTCCATCAATCAGCGACCAGTTTTTAATTGAAGCGCATACTTTATCGCAAACTAGCCTTGCGTCGATTGATTTCAAAGCAAGTAACCCAGAAATTTTCTCTATGCCAGCCGGTGACGCTGGGCTTGCTGTAGGTATTGAGTTTCGTCGTGAAACTTACGACAGTGACCGTTCAAAATATGTAGACGGAAGCTTGCCTTTTATTGATGCTTCAGGTGTTGTGAATGAAAGCTCATTGTATGGAAGTAGCGCAACAACTGATTCTAGTGCTAGCCGTAATGTAGGTTCAGCTTATGCAGAGCTTATCGTGCCATTAATTGATAGCGGTGATCAGTATGCTGAAGTTCAATTAGCAGCACGCTATGAAAATTTTTCTGATGGCGGTGATGCACTCAAACCTAAAGTTGCTTTATTTTACAAACCGACAGATTGGTTAAGTGTGAGAGCATCGTATGCTGGTGGCTTTAAAGTACCTGGCTTACAACAAAGCTCTGAAGAAGCAAGCATGCCACGTCGTTCTTCTAAGTATGACCCTGTAACTGATGAAACCTATGCGGTTATTGATAACCGTCAAGGTAATTCAGACCTTGAGCCAGAAGACAGTGTGAATACCTCTTTTGGATTCGTTCTTGAACCGACTGATAACTTAACGTTCACTATCGATTATTGGAATATTGACCAAGAGAATCTCGTTTTTCTTGCTCCTTATGAAACGGTGCTAGCGCACGATTATGTGATACGTCAAGACGGAGGCACTGGTAATTCTAATGTTATTCGTGATGGTGAACTAGTTGCTAGCCAAGTAAATAACCGATATATAAATGCAGCAAGCCAAGAATTGACAGGTATTGATTTTGGCATAGTATATGATTTTGAAACATCATTTGGTGATTTTGAATTTAACATTAATGCAGCACATTTAACTAAATATGAAACATCTGTTGATAGTCTTTCTGCAATCGTACTTGAAGCACAGAAAAATTTAGATAAATATCCTAACCTTGCAGAGGTAGAAGTTGCAGGTGTCGGCGATTTAATCTTAAAAGATGGTAATCCTGAATGGCGTGCTAAATCGTCGTTAAACTGGAAACTTAATCAATGGGGAGCTGGTATAAGTGTTAATTACGTCAGTGAATTTATTGATACCAGTGCAGATTATACCAATGATGATGAAGTAAAAGTGTTTTTACCGATTGCTAGTATGACAACTGTAAATGTATATGCGTCATATAAATTTGGTAAAGGTAGCCCTCTTGAAGGTACATACGCACGTTTAGGTGTTCGAAATATTGCTGACGAAGAGCCGCCATTAGCAGATAACTTCTGGCACGGTTACTCAGGAGATTACCACTCAAACCGTGGTCGTTACGTTTATTTAAATCTAAGTAAATCATTTTAAATATTAATATTTTCTTACTGTAAAATAACAAAGATGGCTTGGCAAATCACTTTAGCCGAGCCATCTTTATATTAACCATTCAACTTTAAAGATTAATTATGAAAAAATTATTATTTATTTGCGCATTGTCATTTTCAGTCTTATTACTTGCCGCTTGTGCTTCAAATGATGAAAGTATTAATACGCAAACATGTAATTCGGGCAATGTTATTTTAACCGCTGATTTTTCTGCAGGACGTATGGATGAGTGTAAGTCGCTTGGAAATAACGAGTATTTAATCCAACTAAAACCTGAAAATACTCCTATTAACTCAAGCCCATGGTATGCATTTAAAATACAAGCCAAGCAATCAGCAATGATTAAAATAACGATGATAGTGAAGGGGGACAAACACAGATACCTTCCTAAAGTTAGCCAAGACGGACAAAATTGGAAGCTACAACCCCATAAAATTAATGGTAAACGACTGATCATGAATATTGAAGCATCACCAAATGCGATTTATATTGCGGGTCAAGAAATTATCGATAACCAATACTATATAGATTGGGCGAATAAACTGATTAGCAACGATAACATCGGTCTTGATGTATTGGGACAATCGGTACAAAAACGTCCTATTTACAAAATTGAATCAATAGGCTCTGGTAATGAATGGCTAGTGATCTTGGGGCGTCAGCATCCCCCAGAAGTTACCGGCGCTTTAGCGTTATTTCCTTTTGTTGAAACATTACTTGCAGATAACGATTTAGCTAAGCAGTTTCGTGATAAATATAACGTATTAGTTATTCCCAATATTAATCCAGACGGTGTGTCTATGGGGAATTGGCGACATAATGCCAATGGTTTAGATCTGAATAGAGATTGGATTAACTTCAGCCAACCCGAAACCCAGCATATAAATAACTATCTGAGGTCACTCGTAGCAAAAGGTGAAAAAATCAAATTTGCCGTAGATTTTCATTCAACACAGAAAGATGTTTTTTACACCATGCCAGTAAATTACGGCGTAGAAGAACCTTATTTTGTTAAGCATTGGTTAGGTCAATTAGACAAAGCCATGCCTAACTTTAGAGTATTACTGCAGCCAGGAAATACACCGAATAATGGCGTGTCGAAACAATATTTTGCGGATCATTATAATGTTCATGCTATTACTTATGAGATGGGTGATGAATCAAATCGTGAAAACATTAAAATTATTGCGAAAAATGCATCAACACTATTAATGAGAACAATGCTGTCGAACACTAATCATAATAAAGAATAGGTCAGGGTTAATGAGTCAGAAAATGATTAAACAAGTATTAATAACGGGCTGTTTGCTTAGTTTATTTTCTTGTTCTTTTGAACCGAAAGAGCAGGTTGATACCTTAATTAAAAATGGCCAAGTTTACACAGGTATCCATGGTGAAGCACAAGCATTAGATATCGTACTATGCGGTGATATTATTTGTGGTGTTTATCCACAAGGTGATCATAACGTAATTGCTAAAATAGTCATTGATGCTAAAGGCAAAGTAGTTAGCCCAGGTTTTATTGATCCACATACACATAGCTTAGCAGAGCTTTATAGTCAGGATAAAAATCATAATTTAAATTACCTGACCCAAGGCGTAACGACGGTTATTAATGGAAATGATGGTGAAGGTCCCGTCGATATTGCAAAAGCAGCTGAAGACCTCGAAGCTAATGGTATTGGTACTAATGTTGGTTTACTCGTTGGTCACGGCAGTCTGCGTGAAGAAGTAATGGGCCGAGCTCAACGTTTTGCAACAAAAGAAGATCTTGACGAAATGTCGCTATTATTGACGAAAGCAATGGAGGCTGGCGGGCTAGGTTTATCAAGCGGGCTTTATTATGTACCGGGAAGTTTTGCCAATACCGAAGAAGTCGTAACGCTGGCTAAAATTGCGAGTAAATATGGCGGGGTTTATGATACGCATTTACGCGACGAAAGTACTTTTAATATCGGTTTAAGTGCAGCAATCGACGAAGCTATTCATATTGCAAGTGCAGCGGATATACATCTTCACCTTGCTCATATTAAGGCGTTGGGTGTTGATGTTTGGGGGCAAAGTAAAAATGTCATTGAAAAAGTAGAGCAAGCTCAAGCGAGCGGTTTAAGTATTTCAGCTGATCAATACCCTTGGTTAGCTTCAGGCACTAAATTACACAGTGCAGTAATGCCCAAATGGGTCATGGCTGATTCAAAAGAAGCCTTTTATAAACGATTAAATGATCCTAAGTTAGCCGAAAAACTACGTAGCGAAATTACTGAAAACATTCGCCGGCGCGGTGGACCAAAATCATTATTGATCACTGCTTTTAAAAACCAAGAGCTTGTTGGATTAACTCTAGCTGAAGTGGCAAACAAAAGATCATCAGACGCCATTACTACAGCGATTCAATTAGTACAAGAAGGTGATGTTCGTGTTGCCTCTTTTAATATGTCGCCACAAGATGTTGAAAAATTCATGATACAACCTTGGGTGGTTACATCGTCAGATGGAACTAATGGTCATCCAAGGAAGTATGCGAGCTTCCCTAAAAAATATCAAAAGTATGTTGTTGAAAAGAAACTACTTACTTTAGCTGACTTTATTAAAAAAAGTTCAAGTAAAACGGCTGAAATTCTTGGTTTAGACAATAGAGGGAAATTAGTTAAAGGCTATAAAGCTGATATTATTGTATTCAATCCAAAAACCTTTAGTGCGAAGGCTGACTTTTCTACTTGGAACCAATATTCAACAGGGATAGAGCATGTGATGCTAAATGGTGAATTAGTCATTCATCAAGGAAAGTATTTGAAAAAGCTTGCCGGTAAATTTGTTAATTAACTTGCTCATTAGTTAATAACAGTAATACGTAAGTGGAAACCATAACGTTATTAAACCTTAGTTCAATAACGTTTTTTCTCATGATGAATTAATTACATCTCCTGTTATCACAGGACGGGATCTAGACAATAATAAAGCTGTTAAATCGTATTAACACTAAAGTTTAAAAATCTTTAAAAAAGTTGTTTTGACATTTACAACCAAATCCACCCAAAAGCAATCATTCAATTTCTTAATTATACCCTAATATATAAAAGGGCGTTATATCGTCGCTTTCATAAGTAGACAGTGAGGGTTTAACATGTGCATCACTTAATGTACTACGCGTAAAAAATGAATTGGCTATTTTCTTATCTTCAGTTGTTTCTCCATCATTATTAGTTGTTGAATTTTTCATTATTGCCTCTGTTTCATCATTAATAGGGTATGACTTATCCTCACTCAATTCTCTCAACATTAATATTTATAAAATTTTGGTGATTCATAAATGAAGGCTATAGGTAATGCTAATGAGTTTAATCAGGTTTAAGTCCATACCCTTAGGTTATAGGGATGTTTGTTTTATGAATAAAAGTTTCAATGAAAAATCTATATAGTAGTACATGTTGATTGTTTTAAATTAGGAGTTTTAATGAACAAGTTCTGGTCAGTTTTATTATTCATGGTAACGGTAAACAGTTTCGCTAACGATACTTTTGTTATTAATGGCAAGGTAAATACCGAACAAGGAAAATCACTTGCTGGTGTTGATGTGCAGGTGGGAGATAAAAAAGTTACCACAAACCAGAAAGGCACATTTGTTATTCATGCTAATATTTCTGATAGTTACCAAATTGTTTTATCCCATCCTAATTATTTCTCTAATGTTCAAACATTCAGCCATTTTGAATTATCGCAATCTCTAGATAAAGAGAAAAACATTAGTGATATAACTTTAGTTAAAAAAGCGAAAAATCGGGTTATGTTGGCCTTTGGTGGCGACGTTATGATGGGACGACGGTTTTATAAACCTTATTTTGGTGATGAAATATTGATACATCCAGATAATAAAGCAGCAGATAGTCGCGCTATTGTCTCGCATATTAAACCTTACATGAGTATCGCAGATTACGCTGCCGTTAATTTAGAAACACAAATTGCCGATGAAAAACCGACTGAACGAGCACCAAAGTCAGTCACTTTTTATTCTCAACCTGAAATATTAGATGCGTTAAGTTGGGCAGGTATTGATTATGTATCCCTCGGTAATAACCATACTTATGATTATATGGATTCAGGATTACATTCTACGTTAAAGTTTTTATCTCAAAGTCAGTTGGCTTATTCTGGTGCAGGTATTAATGAAAAGTCTGCCTTGAAAGCCCATGAACAAAAAATAAAGAACAATAACTTTTCTATGCTTGGTTACGTAGGTTGGGAAGGTAGCGCAAATCCCACACAAACGGCAAATAACGATCATGGTGGTGCAGCATATGGCTCAATGGAAAATATGTTGAGTTCTGTGACCAAGCAAGTCGAAAAAGGTAATATCACCATTGTTCAATACCATGGTAGCCAAGAGTACGCCAATAGCCCTACAGGGGTTACTGAACAACGATTGAAATCTTCTTTAGATGCAGGTGCAGCGCTAGCGATAGCCCATCATCCTCATGTTACTCAAGGTTTAGAGCTTTATGATAATAAGTTAATTGCCTATTCAATGGGGAATTTTATATTCGATCAAAACTTTAGTGCGACTCAACATAGCTTTATTTTGTATGTATGGCTTGATGGTGAAAAATTTCATCGCGCAGAAATAGTGCCTATTTATGTTAAAGGTTATAAACCAACACCTGCAACAGGTACTAATCGCTATACGGTAATGAAACGCCTTAAAACATTGTCTAAAATTCGTAATACGGAAATAACCCAATCAGGAGGTCACGGTGTTATTACCGCTAATAAAGTTTTAGATACAGTTCAACCTCAAGACACATCAAAAACACAACTAACGTTTAGCGCTAATGAACGTGTTACCAGTTTATATCAATTGCCATGGCAAGCACCTATCACACAAATCGTTTTACCTAATAACAAGGTGAGTTATCGTTTAGGGACAAACCTTATTAATGGCAGTGACTTTGAAACCTTTATGCTTTTTGATAGCCCTGAACGCGGTTGGTTATTTGACCGAGAAAGTACGTCGATTAATGATTTTGGTGCAAGTGGACAACATAGCTTATCGATACAATTAAAACCATTACAGAGCAATACTTTTGGTATGCAGAGTTTTAAAAGAGTATATAAACCAAGTAGTCCGATGACATTAAAAGCAAAATTCAATGTACAAGCTTCGGTGAAAATCAATTTCTATTGGCAAGGGCGAAAAACCCGTCAAAAACTGTTTGATGCCTTTGAAAATGGTGAAAAACATTTAATTGGCTCAATAGATTTAAGTGAAAATACAGAATGGAAAAATGTTGAAATAGAGTTTGATTCACCACGAATTGGCTATAAAAGTTATCGAGTCATTGCTCAAGCTATTCTTGAAAATGGAGAGGAGTTAACGCTTAATATTGATGATTTTGCATTGATAGAATGGCAAACAGCTTATAGCAAACAGGTTGAACCGAGTAATTATAACAGTCAAAGCGCTCAAGCATCGTATTTAGGGATTGACCGTTTTATTGAACAACCTATAA
This sequence comes from Colwellia sp. BRX10-9, assembly GCF_014077405.1. Taxonomy (NCBI): domain Bacteria; kingdom Pseudomonadati; phylum Pseudomonadota; class Gammaproteobacteria; order Alteromonadales; family Colwelliaceae; genus Colwellia; species Colwellia sp. BRX10-9. The sequence continues at coordinate 37,979 of NZ_JACGVV010000017.1, forward strand.
CGCTAAAGCATTAGATTAGGAAGAAACCTTTGTTTTATATAACGGAAATAGTAGACAATATTTATGATTAATATTTCAGAACCTGAGCTACTTGATGCGGTAAAATCGTTGTTAAATGACCAGCGTTTCGGCTCTCAGTTACAATTAACGCGTGCGTTGTCATTACGTGGTTTTGATAATATTACACAAACACGAATTTCACGCTTATTGAAAAAGGTGGGCGCAATAAAGTTTCGTAATAACAATAATGACGCTGTTTATCGGTTGCCATTAAAACAACACATTCCTCGAGCTAAACAGTCTATTGACTCTGTGATTCTAGAAATCAAACACAATCATATACAAATAATTATCAAAACGGTTATTGGTGCAGCGACATTGATTTCAAAGATTGTTGAGGATATGGGCGAGCGCTTAGGAGTTCTAGCCTGTATGGCGAGTGATAATACAATATTAGTCATTCCATGTGACGTGAGTAATATTGAAGAAACAACAAATAACCTTATAAATTATCTAGATATGAATTGCGATAGTTAAGTTTCATGCCTTAGATAGTTAACGTTTAACTATCTAAGGCATTCATATTATTAGCCTTAAGACTGTAAGTATTGATAAAGCGCTTTAAGCACCTTCATTTTTCCTGCATCGCTCTCATGTTCATGCGCTAAATTCTCTAACGTGATCATAAACTCATCAGCACTTAATAAGCCTTTGCCACCAAACTGAATTTTGTCTTGGCAACGCTGCTGCCACTTTTGTTGTTCAGCACTGCTTAAAGTTAATGGATAATTTCTGGCTCGATATAAAAATAATAAAGGCATTAATCGTTCATCTTGAAAAATAAACGGGTGAGTCGCTAATTGTTCAGGTGAAAGCTCACGTAGAATATCCATTTGTGCTTTATCACCGTGCGAAAAGAAATTACCTCCATACAGAGAGTGCTCAGCGTCTGGCTTTGCTTGGTCGCTATAGTCTTCGGCAGCAAATACTTCTGCTAATTTATCTCTTACTTCTAAATGCTGTTTTAACTTAGCCAAATTTGCTAAACAAAGCTCGCGAGGGATCTTCAAACGTTCGGCATTTTCAGGCAATAATGTTTTTGCTGGCGCAACAATAGGGCACTTGTTGAGATGAATAAGTTTTATGGGAATGGGTAATTCGTCATCGGCTAATTCATCGTGTCGAGTATACAATCGCGCTTTGATTTCATCGCTACTTAAATCAAATAATGGCTGTGGATCTAACGCTAAGTCTACAGCGATAATGGCATTTTTATTAACCGGATGATAAGCAAAAGGGGCGAACCAACTGGTACAACCGTGCTCCGATGAAATTTTACTTGAGGTATGAACAATCGGCGTCATATTATAAACGTCAATTAATTCAGCAACCTGCTTTTTATTTCTCAGATTAAAAATAAAGTCATAAAGCTTAGGCTGTTTTTCTTTAATCAACTTTGCCATCGCAATAGTGGCATAAACATCACTCATCGCATCATGCGCGGCTTCATGAGCAATATCATTGGCTTTAGTTAATAACTCAAGACGAAAACTAACCACTTGTTCGCCATCTCGCTCAACGGTTGGCCAGTTTATACCTTCAGGGCGAAGGGCATAACAAGCACGCACCATATCAATAATATCCCAACGAGAATTACCATTTTGCCATTCCCGTGCATAAGGGTCGTAAAAATTACGATAAAGCAGGTAACGGGTAAATTCATCATCAAAACGAATACTGTTATAGCCAGCAACGCAGGTATCAGGTTGGGTAAATAACGTATGAATACGTTCAGCGAACTCAACCTCAGATAAACCCTGTTGCTGAGCTTTTTGCGGAGTAATACCCGTAACTAAACAAGCTTCTGGCTGCGGAAGATAATCTTGTGGCGGCCGACAATAAAACATTTCTGGTTTGCCAATAATGTTTAAATCATGATCGGTTCGTATACCGGCGAACTGAGACGGTTTATCAAACTTCGGCGATATACCAAAAGTTTCATAATCGTGCCACAAAATACTTGATTGTTCATTCATGTTTATTTCTTTGTTGTTTCTTTTGTTTTTATCTATATTCATCAGGTGCTTAATTTGGTTTCTGTTCGCAATTGTTTATTTCTGGTTTTTATCAGTTTGTTTGTTCCACAAACTTTTGTGTACAAATTTGAGTACATAAAATATCATAGGCTGTGTACATAAAAAAGGATGTAAATATGCCGTTATCTGATAAACAATTAATGTCCCTTCATAAGAAGCCACAAATGAAAGTGATTGAAGTGGCTGATAGGGACTCTTTAAGTGTAAGAGTATCACCTAAAGGAAAGGTTGTCTTTCAATACAGGTATCGCTTTCAAGGTAACGCCAGCAGGTACGATTTAGGGAGTTATCCTACTCTATCGTTAAAGAATGCCCGTATCGAGTTAATTGAGCTTAAACGTATACTAGAAGGCGGACACGATATAAAAGTTTATAAGAGGGAAGAAGAAGAGGGTAAGGCTGCCCATTTGAACGAACCTAATCTCGCAGCTTGTGTTGAAGAGTTTCTAGATAAATACAATTGTATCGGCAAACAAACCACTAGAGAGCATTATGAATATAGCATGAGGCGGCATGTGAAAGAGGCTCCCCTTAAACCTGTACACCTACTTTCTAAGAAGGAGTGGGTGAATTATTTTGACACTATTGGCACAAACTCAACACCTACAAACGCACAGGGCATGGTAAAGAAGTTTAAAACCTGCTTAAACTTTTTAGAAGATCGTGGGTTTATTCCTTCTCACATGCTTACCATTAAGACATCTTCAATTGGTTCTCCTGCAAATAAGCGAGACCGTACACCCACTATTGAAGAAATAAAGCAAATTTTTACTGAGCTTGATCGATCCCAGCGAAACCCTACAACGATCAATACAATCAAGGCTTTAGCTTTAACTGGGGCTAGGAATGGAGAAATAAGGCAAATGGAGAAGAAGGATATTGACCTTGATAAAAAAATATGGATTTTACCAGCGATAAAGCACAAATCAGGTTTTGCAGTTAAGCGGCCATTAAATGATGAAGTTATTGATATTATTAAATGGCAGCTAAATACCTTTGGTGATCTCACTGATTATGTTTTTCCTAACGGCGCATATAAGAACCCAATAACCCCACAAACCATTAATAAGACATGTAGGGCAATCATTGAAAAATTGAATATGGAGCCGTGGACTGTACATGATTTTCGACGTTCGCTATCTACAACATTAGTTGATAGTGGAGTTGAGCTTCATGTTGCTGAGAAAATGCTGGGGCATACCTTGGGCGGTATACTTTCTGTTTATAACAAATCTGAGTATATCAAAGAGCAAAGAACTGCCTATGCTGCATGGGGTAAACTCATCATAAGTTAAAAACAAAAAAGCCTCTATTTAGAGGCTTTATTTTTAACTAGTGTACTTGCTGATTTTGAGTCATCCAAGCTTCTACTTCTGATCTTCTAAATCGCGGGTGAGAACAACTTGGTGTGACTGATAGCGGGAACCCAGCAGATTTTCTGAGATTATACATTGCTGTTCTTTTTAAACCAAAACTCTCTTGTAAATCTTTAATGCTAACTAAACTTCTCATTTATATATCTCCGTAATAATTCGAATGCAAAGAGATAAATAAAAGCAATTAGCTATTTATAGATTACCCCTGATTTCGTTTATGTAATATGTTTTATTCATGTTGTTCACCTGAACATTGTTTAGCGGCACTTTTGCCACTGAAGATAATTCTACCCCATAAACTTGTTTGTTTCAAATTAGAACGGCGCAAGTTTTATGCACAATAATAATGAAAAGTCAACAACTTAATTCGTAAGAGGCTTTGAGAGGTCTCGTAATAGCCTTGATAACTTATATCCACTGTAGGAAAGGTAAATGCCCTTCGTTCAAACAAGCCCTTTCTAGATACCTTAAAAGCTATGAAAGCTCTATGTAGTACGAAGTTCAAAGATTAGGGGGTAAGTCTATTAGTTCCGACTTGAGCTGACATTTTGGGTTTACAGGTTTTGATTAAGCCTGACAGTTTTAAACCCAGCATAGAGGTCGTTCAATGTTCAATCGCTAATGCTAACTTAGTTCGCATTGGCGATATTAACTACAAATTAATAACCGCTTGATATAATAAGAATAAAAGGGTAAATTTATTTCTATTATAAATAAATCAGACGGGTAATGATCTTGATAAAGGGGCTTTCTCGTCTAATAAGCTGTTAGTCATTAAGGATATTCTTTGAGTTATTACGATTTACCCACCAAAAGAAAACAATTTGGTGTCACATTAGGCACCTTGATTGTCTATGCCATTATTTTTATCATTACAGATACTTTATTTCCTGAAATTGATGCAGATATAAAAAAGAAGTTATCTCAATTAGGGTTATTTACTATATTTATTTCTGGGTTACTAGCTAGTCTCGGCTACCTGTGGGCTTCAAAGGTCCAGCACAATAAAGACATTGCTGAAATAGAAATAGCTAAACACGAAGAGAATTTAGAAATATTACAAGTAAAACTTTCTGGGAATCCAAGTAACCTTGCACCTGTTATTAAGGACAACCAAGAAAAATTAGAAAATGCAAAGAATAAATTAATGGAAGTTAATAAGCATCCTGACTTCTTATTATTTTCTGGTAAATTTTCTCTTGCTGTTCTTGCTCTTGGAACATTGCTTTGTATTATTGGCGAAGGTTAATAGCTAACAAGTTGCTTAAACGGAAAAATAACAGTTGGCTGTTTTCACTTCTTTCAACATTTTAGCCAACTATTTCGCACTGCTTAGTGAGCGTTATACGTTTCTCATACACAGAGCATAAAAAAGGAATTTTATGAATATCTCAGACATTGTTACTAATAATGACAGTAAAAACATTTTCGCAATAACCTCAATGGAAGTGTTAAATGGTTCACAAGTATTAACTTTAGTTGAAGTTAAACCTGAGCAAATTGATGAGCATTTATACCCAGATGCAGATCCTATTGTGATTTCAATGCAAGAATTACAAGCGTTTTACAAACAAGTTAGTTAACAAAAACCTATAACAAGCCACTCAAGCAGGACTTTTAACAGTTGGTTAGGTTCCGCCCCACGACACATTTTAGCCAACTGCAAGTTGCCCCTTAACAGGGCGTTAGTGTTCTAAAGGTAGATTTGAGTGAATAGTTACGAAAAAGCAGAGAAACTATGTACAATATTTTCACTACTAGCAATACCTGTTTTAATCGCTACAGGTGGTTGGTTAGTTCAAAAATCGTTGAACTCTAAATCAATTCAAAGTGATTATGTAAAGCTAGCCGTAGATATATTAAAAGAACGAACCGATAAAGATAACCCTCAATTGAGGCGTTGGGCAGCAGAAACATTAGCTTTATATTCAGAAATACCTTTTTCTGATACAGAGATGTCAGCTTTAAAAGATGGGTCAATAACTTTACCCGCTACAACTTATACATTTGATGAAAAAGGTCGTGTCAAATCTGTAAAGTACAACAATGAGGAAGTTGTAAAATACTCCTATGATGGTCAAGGTGTTTTAATTCAAGTTAATTCAGATAAACCCTAGTCGCAAAATAGAACACTATCAAGTAAATTAACAGGACACGTAACGCCTGCTCGGTTCTGCTTCGTTCCACAATTTTAGTAAGTGTTACTTAGCCCGTTATTTTGGCGTTATCGATACAAAATCTAATCCGAATCATCTTTCCCATTCAAATGCGAACGACCGCTTTGTGGCACCAGTTAACGTTCTGAGATGAAATTTCCGCAATCAATGAGCTTGTTGTTGTAAGTCAGATTTAGCCAAATTTCAATGTTCAAATTTTTAAAATTACTACCTGTCAGTGAAGGAGGCTACACGGTACTTTGAAAAGGGTGCTACCCCTGTGCAATAATTGAAGAGTGACTTATTTCAATGTTGTTTAGCTGTTAGTCAAATATGTTAATGGTTAACTTTTTATTAAAATAGCATTGAGCCATTTTTCATTTCTATCTGGTCGATTATCTTCTGTAATCCAAGTCGAACTAATATCAATGTTAATCAAGGTTGCAACAAGATCAATAAGGCGCTGTTCGTTGATGTCTGTAAATGAACGACCACCTTTTTCTCGCTGCTTATCGCCATATTTAAAAGATACGTACCAGATACCATTAACTTTAAGCGCTTTGGCTAATCTACTTACTGTTGCAGGTAGTTCGATTTCAGGGACATGTAACAATGAAGCACAACACCAAATAGCATCATACTTCTCAACACTGTCAACGTCATTAAATAGTGCGTTTTTAACTACTATTCCAGTATGTCGGCTGGCACGAGAAACAAGCTCAGAGCTTGCGTCAAAGGCTTCTACGCTATAGCCCATATCAATGAATGCTTTTGTATCTCGGCCAGATCCACAACCAGCATCTAGTATTAATGAATCTTTATTTAAGTCCTTAGTAAAGTGCTGATAGATGTTACTCATATCGACATTTACAGTACCTTCAAAGAAATCATCTGCATTGTCTTGGTAAAATTGAATTGTCATATTAAAAAGTAATTATGCCTTTTATTTCTGGTTGCCATGTTTGTATAGCAGTGGTTATCGCTTTATTGTACGCTGATTGAATGAAGTCTTTTCTTTTAGCTTCATTATTACCAGCCTGTAGTATTAATGTTTCGCGTAAGGGTAAATGACTAGTAATGAAGTATTCATTACGCTTATGCAATTTTCTTAACAGTTCAAGAGTAGGGATTCTCGTTGACTTAGTACGGTTACAACTTTGACATGCTAATACAAGATTCCACACACCATTCATATTAGGTAAGATATTATTAAGAGACCATGGTAAAAAGTGATCTACATCACAAATGTTGTCACTATGCTTATTGACACTAATAGAATCATAACAGTAAAAACAACGACCTTTCTGGTAACCGTTTAGGCTATCCCTACAGCTTGTTATATCAACTCTGCGTTCTTTATCACCCGTAAACAATGTTTTAAGGTCTCGGTCATACTCAACATTTATCATGCTTCGAGCAACGCCCATTTTCCAACCTTGCTCAACTAGTTTCCAACGAGCTTCTGTTTCATGCTCAAAATTAGCAAACTGTTCATGCTCTGCAAGTTTAAAGAAGTTGTTAGTTATTCTTATGCCCCTACTGTTTTTACGTTCATCAATAAAGAATCGTTCTTTTATTTCATCACTGTTCACATTATGAAAAGCATCTATAACGTTTGCAAAACCAAGTCTAGTGGTTTGAGATATTAACTCATCATGGCTTAATGTATTTGCATTGTAATTATTACAAGCAGATAAGAACTTACTCGATTTAGATGTTATTTGTTTAGGGGAGTGCTTTAAGTGTTCGCATAAGTGGCGACTAAAAGGCTCTGCAAGTTGCTCCATAGTAACTAAATCATCAGTTACAGCATTCAGCTCGTAAAGTGATTTAGCTAATGCAAACTTATAGGACGCGACATTCTTTCCGAACAATATGATTGCTCGCCAGTAGTTATCTAATGTTGGTTCGACTTCGTAAAATTCCATGTCTTATTGAGCTGAAAGGGTATTTAAGTAAACAATACGATTAGCACCTCTATCTGGCAAGTAATAAAGCCTCCTTTGATATACCTTTATCAATGAAAATTTCTACTTGTCAGTGAAAGGGACTACACGGTACTTTGAAAAGGGGTATACGGCAATATGATTAATTGAATGTTTATTTGTTACAATGCTACTTGAGGGATGTATTACATATTACGAGTGATCACTTTTGCCACGAAGGCGAGCTTAGTAAGAACCGATTAAAATTGAATTTTGATTAGTATTTGTATCGGTAACGCCCAATTAAAACAAACTGTTATTTGTCCTGCTTTAACGACTTAGAAGACGCTAGCTCAGTAATCATTGGTGGCTCATGAGCTAACACTGATACGCACTCATTTAAACCAATAATAAGATATTCATGTGGTTCACAAAGTTTACCAGTTATGAAGTGTTCTCGCGTTTTCTCAAGGGAGTTCCAGCCACCTTCAATAACTTCAAAACACCAACCTTTAGTTAAATCGCACTCAGTCCAAAACTCACCTAAGTCACCTTCATCAAGAACTCTAAAACCCCATGTTGCATCAAAATTGGCTTTGATTTTCCAATTCTTTGATTCAACAATAATATCTAAACCGTTATCTGATAGCTTAACTTCATCAACTATCGTGCTGCGATCTGATTTATATGGTGATTCAATTAATAGAACCTTAGGTTTGTATATCATCGTAGTCTTCTAACGCCTATTTAACAGGCAAATATAGTTGGTTAAAATAAGCGAGGCATGAGCAAAAAACCAACTGTATTTTGTCCTGCTTGAGCAACTTGTTATGCAGTTACACCACCTTTACAAGCTTGTAGTCATAATCATATAAATAAATTTCGTTAAACATTGGTTCATTTGAAGAGTAAGTGTCTTGAATGGTACTAATTAGCTCTTCAATATTTTCTTCAATTGGGTAATGAAAAGGACTAAAACAACCAACAATCAAAATTCCAGCTCCACGTTTCCTGTAAACTCGTTGTATTGAATCCTTATCATATTTTGCTTTAATAACACCTTTTAAAGTTTCATTAAAATCATCTACATTTATTAACCCTGGTGTCGATTTTATCCATTCTTTATCTTCTGCAACTTGTGAGGTTATACTCCTTGCATGTTCTGGAGATATAAAAGCATCTGTAATTTCAATCCAAGTTTTTTTACCATTTATTGTAATTATTGCATCTGGTGGTTCTGGCTTATCCAATATTTCGACAATATTGCCGTTGAGTTCACTTAAGCTCTTGAACCCTGCAAGGACAGAATTTTCATGCGTTTCTTTAACTTCACTTCGTTTCACGGGATTCACCTTTAGAGCTGCATAACGCCCCATTAAGAGGCAAATAATGGTTGGCTAAAATAAGCGACGAAGGAGCAAATAGCCAACTGTTATTTGTCCTGCTTGAATGGCTTGTTATAAATACCTACTCAAATAGTGCAAAAATTCTTTTATCTGAATGTTGTAAATAGCCGTATTTTAATTCTAATAAATGACCTGCTAAATCCATAGAATTAACGTTTGTATTTTCCCACGAACTCTCTTCTGACCAATGAACGGCGATACTTTTTAACTTATCATCATCAATAATTGATAACTCTTCTGAGAAGTTTATTGGCAATAGCCAAAGGTTGTCACTTAAAGCAGAACCAGAACTTTTAAAGCAACTCAGTAAATCACCGATATGCTCTTTCTTAAAATTACCACCACCCAGAATTGAGCCATCAAGAATTTCTTCAAAATGACTAACATCGCAATCTGCATTTGCTGCGAAAAATGTTACGTCCACACTCAATCCTTTTGGTATTTATAACAGCTTATTATGTAGACGTCTCAGTAACTCCCATCTACTTGATTGTTGAATAAAGTAACTCAATATTCTTTAATTTCAAAGTCTTATTGTGTTGTTATAGGTGTTTTTTATAGGCAGATAAGTTTATTACTGAGACGTTTCAGTAATAACTTGATAGAAATAACACGTTAATTTAATTATTTTCAAATACTTAAAGAAAATATCGTCTGGTTGATGTGTGCTACTAAGACTTCTCAGTAACACTCATGATTCATTCATTTGAGAATGTATGACTAAAAGTTTCAGGATAGTGTCTCCAATGCGCCACAGAAGTCGTTAGCATTTAATTATTTGCCATACTTTTCTAAGGAATCAGGTTAACTTAATCCCCAAGATATGACTGCATAGATTTAACTAGACTGTCTAATGCGGCTTCTTCTGAATTGTAGATTATACCTGTATTAACATCCTTATTAAGTGTGTGCAGAAGTACGTGCTCCAAAGCAACAGATGCAAACCCTTTCATAGCTTTAATTTTTTCCATATTAGGCTTTCGTATTATATAGAATTTACTTCTATTCATACGCTCAGTAAATGCTTCAATCTCAATTTCTGCTTGTTCCAATTCGTCTTTACCAGTAATTACACCTGATTCAAGTGCTAAATTTATCCCTTCTATATGGTTGTAGTTATCTAGGAATATTTGGCAGGCTGCCAATACATCATCGATTGCTAATATGTAATCTTTAATGGGTTTAGCTTGTTCCTCACCATATAGTGCACGAGCCTGTATATTTAAACTAGACAACTTATCTTTATATTCATTCAGAGGTTTTATTTTTTGTTCAGGAAGCCTTTCGGCAAGAGAAGCTGCGTGCAGTATATGAATAGGGGCTGCTAATCTAGATACTACTTCACTAGCCTTATAAGTAGTCTCAACAACCTCTTTTGCTAACTGAAACCTATCCTGAAATCTAGCTTCACTTTTCCACTTGTTCAATCCTTTATATGCAAATGTCGCTGTAGCAACTGCTGCACTAGCTGTCGCCATAGCTGAAATAGCTAATGCAATATCTTTGAATGCTGTTATCTCAGCAGAGGTAAAAGGTAAATCCATGAATGTATAAATCCTTATAAGGTAAGACAGCAAAGTAGTAATTTTATCAAACTCAAACAGTAACTTAAATAAAAATCACATAATAGCTTCATGTAAACAGATAACGGTTGACTACGTTTAGCTTCCCTACAAAACCTAATATGAATTATCTCTAGCCCCCATCAGCTAATGTCTGCAATGTGGCATTAGTTAGCGTTAAGAGGTGAAATACCTACTGTGGCTTAAAGCCTATTGTTACCTGTCAGATTTAGCTAAATCTCAATTTTAAAATTTTTTAAAATTACTACTTGTCAGTGAAGGAGGGTACACGGTACTTTGACAAAGGGTACACCCCTTTATGAATAATTAAATGGTTACTTGTTCCAATGTCGTTTAACTGTGGCAATACTTATACTTAGGTGTTTAGCCGCTTTACTTTGTGACAGCCCATCAGTCTTGCATTGCTGGACTTGCTCTGTTGTACTTGTTGCTACAGGTCTACCTAACTTAACACCATTAGCCTTTTTCTTAGCTAAAGACTCTTTGGTACGGTCACTAATACGGTTACGTTCAAACTCTGCGAATGAGGCGAATAGCTGTAACATCAACTTACCTTCTGCACTGCTTAGGTCACTAACGGGTAAATCTAAACATACGACTTTGATACCATCAGCTAGTAGTGATTCGATAGTGGTCTGTAGGTCTACGTTGTTACGTCCAAGTCTATCTAGCTTGTTAACTACCAATGTATCACCAGCTTCCAGCTTACTAACCAAATGTGAAAATTCAGGACGTTGTAGTGCAGGTATCTTACCTGAAACGACTTCACTAACTTGCCTATTTGGCATTACATCATAACCAGCTTTTTCGATAACCATCATTTGTTGGCCTGTGGTTTGGTTATCAGTTGATGTTCTCAAGTATGCGAAAGTTCTCATTTTGTCTAAGCCCCTAGTTGGTGTCAATAAATGGTATCAACAATCATCAGTGGTGTCAATAATGTGTTTACTGTGTTTTATGATACTATTTTGGTGGTGTCATTGTTGGTGTCATATAACGGTCGTTTGTTGCTACTAGTTTGTATTTGTCACTGTATGCTTCTCTTAGAGCATATTGTAATAGTAATAAGATTCGTAGCTTCTATCTCATTAAGTTTAGTATTTGGATCTGTAGGGCTAGATTGAAGGGGTTATAGCTTGGGTTTAGATCACACTAAGTCGATGATATTACCTTATCCAAACTGACAGTTTGGAGCGAATATCGGTCGTTGATTAAAATATTACCAACGATCATAATGCAATACTTTATATCTTCTTCAGTACTTCCAATGACTGTTTGAGATTTAAGTCATGGGTGTGGGTAGGCGGATTAGATAATTACCTTACTCAGGTTACTTGATATATTCACCAACGAAGGATATGCGAATAAAACAGTTAGGAAAAGTATGGTTTATTTACTACTAGTGACATTTATAGTTATATTATTGGTTAAACTCGAAAGAAGGTAATACTAGTATGGGGACACTTTATGTAGTTGGAAACGGATTTGATTTGCACCATGGGTTACCTACCTCATTGGCAGAATTCCGTATCTATGCCAAATATAGCGACTTCAGTCGATTATACGAGAACGGTGTGTTTATGATGTCAGCTACTCAAAACTTAGAAGAGCACTGGAACAACTTAGAAGAAAACCTAGCTAATCTCGATGTTGAGGAACTTATAGATCAAAAAAGTGAATATTATGATATTGATCCCCATGAGAATCAGTTTTTATATGAAGTAGAAACGGCCATTGACGCCATGACTTCAGGGTTAACCCAAGAATTAAGTAACTATTTAAGTAAGGCTGAAAATGTTGGTGTAGCCGCAGATAAACAATTAGGACTTGATGCCAATGCTCGCTTCATAAACTTTAATTACACCAATACTCTAGAGCGCATATACGCCATATCACCAGTGAATATTTGCTACATTCACGGTAAGCTTAATAGTCCAGCTGAGATTGTTATTGGGCATGCGATGAAAGATTCTGGTTATGAGTCTAAGCCAATTGCTGATATGTCAACTTGGTCTGAAGAAGAACAAGAAGCCCATGCAGATTCGTATTCACCAGACTATGAATCTGCACTTGAGAGTGCTCACAGTTATTTTAAAACAAGTTATAAAGATTCTGATGCTTGCTTAGCGGATGAGAGTGATTTTTTTAAGTCTTTGTGTGATATTGATAATGTTATTATTCTTGGTCATTCTTTAGCTGAAATTGATCTCGTATACTTTGAGTGCATTAATGATCTTGTTGGGAACAAATGTCGTTGGTGGGCGACTTATTATCCAAACTTTGAGAAAGAAAATATATATGACCGTCTTGAGATGATTGTAGGTGATGAAGCTAGAATAAATGTATTGGAGATGTTACAACTCCAACTTCATAAGTGACGATTAATCCAACCCCAAAAATTGATATGATTTCTAGCACCTATATTTATTAGTACTAATGTTCCCTTGGTGGCATTAGTAGCCTCCTCACCATAACTAGAAGTTACACCAAATAAACATTAAAGTGGTATGAGATTACCAAACACCAGAAGACTTATACCTGCTTTTGATAATATTATTCTCGCTTTGCTGCAAGATAGTTATCTTTTTCGCTCTCGCACACTCACAAGCATTTACAGGGTAACTGTCTTTATAGCTTACTTAGTGTATTAGCTTAGACGGTTAAAGAATGGCGAGATTATGCAGGAAATAGTTATCTTTCGGTAATTGACTTTAACCAAGATAAAAATAAGTGGTATATTTGGTGAAAAAATTAGGAATATGATGAATTGCGATTGGAATATACTATCTGTTTGCTTAGTTAAAGCTGGCAGCTCCACTTCCACTATATTTGGTTTCTCAGAATTTTTATCAGCTTTAGCGCTACTTGTAATTGTTTACACTATAACTGATGTGCGCTATAAATTTAGAATCGCGACAGCACCATTTAACTTACCTAAAGCCTCATTCACAATTATTGCAATTATTGGCATAGGGACATTAATGAGTGAAATTTGGGTTGCAGAAAAATGGGCAACTGTTGCATGGAACTTATCTCAAGCTCTTTGGCAAAGCATCTTTGCACTAACATTTTTAATAACTGTCTTAGTCTGGCTCTGGTTTGCCTTTATAAAGCCACCAAAGTATGGAAAGTCCAATTATAAGAGATTTTATAAGGTTACCTACCAGTATGTAATGCAGGCTAAAGAAAGTGAAATTAGAATGCTGAGTGATGAATTAGTCAATCATATTCCTGATTTGGTTAAATATGCAAATACTGTAAATGGCAACGATGTAAAATCCCAAAATTGCAAAATGTCGCGTAAAGCATACGAACTGATTTTTTTATTATCTAATAAGAATTTTTGTGACACCTTGGCTGCATACTCACCACATACAGCAATAGCATTTTTTAATGCTTTAGAAAGCGAAAAAACAATTCACGCTAACTGTTTCAATATAATCACATCGTTAATATCAACCTCACTCTTAAACAATAAAAATTCATTAATATACCACGAAAATGAGCATTATCGCTCAGGCTTATTAGGTCATAATAAAGCACTTAGTCGCGCAATGTTTGGTAATTATCACATAATAAGTCAGGTTAGAGGTAACACAGTATTGGATGTTGATTATGTTAGCTCAAGTAAATGGGATAACGAGCAAATTTCAAAGTATTGTGAATTAGTTCTTATTTCATTTAGAGGGTTTGTAGAATCGGGTTACTGGTATTGCCATTCTTCGGAGTTATTTAGGGCATTAAGTACAATTCAAGGGTTCGCCGCTCAACTGCACAAGACAGATAACACCAGAGATATGTATTCTCAGGTGGAATTTAAAAACTTTGACACTGTTGTGGGTTTCGCAAATTCATTGACTCAGATTATTGCAGAACAAAAAACACCTCCTGACTGCATTAAATTAAAAAACAGCGACAAGTTAAATAATCAATCTTTTTATGACCATATTGCTGCCCTTTATTTTGAGTTAATACATTTTAGTTGTTATATAAGCGAACCCATGATGACTTGTTGGTTTATCCAACACAATACAGTATGGGGAAAGTTATTTGATAACTTTGAAAAAGACTCAAAAGCAAAGAAAATTATATTGCATAAGGTAAGAAGACGCCTATTCAATTCAATAAAGGAATTTGAGAAATATCCAAATTACCAATCAGCAAGAATTTTAGGATTTTGCATAAATATTTTTTCTATCGTGCATAAAGGGCATGGGTTAGCACTAAGAAAGGCAGTCTGGAGTTGGGTTGATAATAATTACTCAAAACTACACAAACAAAATCCAAAGCTCGCAAAAGCAGCCCTTATGGATGGTATAGAATATGACGAAGAAAAGAATGCAATTGTCAAAGTCGGCAGAGGTTCTATGGGTAAAAAACCAACAAGAACATACTGGAAACTGAAGGATTGAAAGACCATTAAGCCATTCACTATTTTTGCTAAAGATTATACCTAAACTGAAAGTGATGAACTTAGGGGACTAGCTTTAATTTTTTAAGTTTTCATTTGTTTTTATTGCATTATAGATTGGTTAGAATATCAAATAAGAACCACCACATTAAAAAACGCATTGATTTGACTACTTTGGATACTTTTTGGTATTTTGTTATATGAAGTTTTTCGTGGCAACTAAGTGTCAATATGTCCGTTTAGTCGGATTACTTGTCGCTAGATAAGTTAAAGCTAATGTCATGTTTCGTATCTTTGTTGACATAAATCTACCTAATTTTGAGGACTAATTTAGGTCAGGAATGTGGCATCAGCTGACCTGTCAGATAAAACATAGTTACTTCGCCTAAACCTGCTTTATACAAAATTGTTTGGCTTGAGTTAATTGATAAAAATATGATTGGCTGGTACAAAGGTTGGCAATCATTAAGAACCTATATAATGAAAAATTATAGCTTTATACTATGACTTTAATGAATAAAATCAATAGGATGTCAGCGACAAGGCCTTATAGTGAGAATTTAAGCCGTAAAAACTGACAACCCCACCACTGCTAGTAATAAGCACTATAAAGCAACACAGGGTGGTACAGGTAGCATAAACTACACAAGTCAGCATTACACAACCACAACCAAACTATACAGTTTTATATTTATTCACTTTAAATTGGTTTTAATTCCGTATTGGTAAATAACCCCTACTTTTGATTGTAAGAGTTAATACTGTATCCATTACCCCTTATAAATTTTTTCTATCAGCCTAATTGCTGTTGGCATTGATTTGTTATACTTCGAATCCTTTTCTTTGAATGTGTAACCACTGAAAACTTCAATATGTTTTATGTCTTCCATTTTAGCTATGATCTTCTTTAAGCCTTGTTTTTTTATTAGTACACCTGAAGTGCCGAAGA
Organism: Colwellia sp. BRX10-9; assembly: GCF_014077405.1. NCBI lineage: Bacteria > Pseudomonadati > Pseudomonadota > Gammaproteobacteria > Alteromonadales > Colwelliaceae > Colwellia > Colwellia sp. BRX10-9. The sequence goes on from NZ_JACGVV010000017.1 coordinate 53,881, forward strand.
TATGAGAATCGATACGGAGAACTTCAGCTGAGTCAAGTTGTAGTAACTTCATGTATAGGGGCAATATAGCTTCCAATGTTGTATTATGTGTTTTTGGGTATGCCTGTTTAAATGCCGAGGTATATTTTTGTGCTTTAGGCAGTAGCTCTAAGATTGCCAATATCGGCTTAATGGATTCCAGTGGGATCTGGTTCTTCTTGTTAAACTTATTAAGCTCTTTTCCTGTTGTTTTATGAACATCCCATTCATGACTATTATCAACTATCAAATTTCCACCTGTATACGACATTATTAACTATATAACAGGGGTCACTATATCCTTTGTTGATTTATATTTGAACCATCATATTCAACTATCGCTACGCTCCCGTCTCTATGATGGTCTAGAAAACTAAATTTTAAGTATTTTAACATTCATGCGAAATACAGGTAGTTTATGAAATATGTGGTGGTTCAAATTAAAGTGATGGAATTCACAGAGTAGTAAAAGGTTATCGGGGGGATAGATATAGTTTGTTGAGTGTCAGCAAGCGCAATAGAACTGCGCTTGTCATTTATTGTAGATATTATTCTTTAGTCTACATTCATCAATTCATTTAACTTGTTACCCATTTCTTCACTCACCAATATTTGGTCATTATCATATACTGACACGTTGAGTTTTGTTAATAGTTCTTTGAGATACCGACTAACAATCTGTGAAGGTTCATCTTCGAACTCTTCTATCTTGTCATTCGGTGTAGAATACACGGACTCTATAAAACCAATAGCTTTATACAATTCATCTTCTGAAAGACTATTATTTGACATAGCGGCAATTGAGCTATTAATCATACCTTTAATATCTTCGTGTTCCTGTTTATTTTTCATCGCAGCAATAGCAACTTTGGCAATCCACTCAGGTGAACTTTCTGTATCTAAAGCATCATTTTGATAAATGCTACAACTTTCTTTTAGCATCTGTTCTATAGATTTTTCACAAACACCTTCTTTTTTCCCTTCTACCTTCATGTATTTTAAAACTTGATTTGCTATTTCTTGACTCGTCAATGTCATATTATTTTCCTTATATGTTAGTTGTGCTAATCTGACTGGAGTGGGTATCTCCTTTATTCCCACTAATCTAATTAAATGTTGATTGTTTGTATAGTTTTTTCATTAATATTAAAGCTGCATTGAATCCTTCGATTGAATGATTCTCCACTTTTTTAACCTTGCTAGGCCAGATGAAGTAAGATGTGATCAGTTTAGTGCTAGACTTCATTTGCTCCGTGATTTGAGATTTAGATAATAACCCAGCCATTGAAGTTGCTGCTATTTTAGAGTTGCTACCGACCTTAACTGCAACCTCCATATTAGGGTAAGTGTCAGTGACTAAACCGAATGACGTTGTTTCACCATCAGCACCGAGATGAACAAATAAAGGGGTTTTATTATGTTTCGTCATTGAACATGTTACAGAATCTTCCATGTCATCTTTTTTACAATTTATCTTCCACTTTGAAGTCTTGGGGCTAGGTGATAAATGAATAAATCCACCGCTAAAGCCTACTTTGTAATCAAACCCTTGAAAGTTACCAACTTCATAATAGTGCTTAACATTATTTTTAACTGGATAAGAAGCTTCTGGGATTACACTACAGGTTAAAACCCCATTAGGAAGAAAGTCTTTTTTATAATCTAAAACTGGGTTTGCAAAGTCTAATAATGGTAATGAACTATTTATATATTTTTCATTAACTTTACAGATACCACCAACAGAAAATTTAGGAGAGACCCTTGTATCATTTGACTGTTCTGGGCTACCTGAGGCCGATGCAGATAGGGATGCCAGAGTTAGCGACATTAAAAGTGAGTGAGTTTTTTTCATTGAAATCCATTCCTTAATTTATTATTCAAATATTTAATAAATGCTCCTTGTGTCAAAATGAGCACTACGTGACGTGGCATTGTAGTGCTCATTAGATGATTCTTCAACTTTAATTGTAGGGGATTCAAATGCAGAACTATAACGAGCTTTTTGGCTATGCTGTTAAATCAGTAAGAAAAGAAAAATCACTAAGCCAAGAAAACCTTGCTGAGTTGTCAGGGTTGAGCCGAGCACATGTGTCAAGGATTGAGAGGTTTTTATACAACCCCAAATTGGATACATTGTTCAAAGTAAGCAATGGTCTAGGTATTAAATTATCTGAACTAGTGATATTAATGGAAGGAAGGGACAGTTCTCTCAAGTGATTACCTGATCCTCGTGACCTTTGATAACATAACTATCTGGTTGTTATTTGCCTTCTGGGAACTAAAATCTTACTTTGAAAGTGTGTTATCTTGCATCAAATTTCAACCCTAAACACCCTATATTTTATAACGTATACAGGTGCTCCCTGAACCTTTATAAGGACTGTAGAACTATTGTGCTTAGAAAGGTGTAACCTACAATCTTTACCCCCTGAAAGGGCGGCTATGGAACTCTGATAGACATTAAACACACAGACATTATAGGAATCAACTTGGACTGCATTGACAGTGAATGAGTTAATATCTATTGAGGTTTATGCAGGCTTATGACTTCGTGTACATATGTGTGTACATAAAATGATACTTTCGTCTGTGTCGCTTGTTTTTGTTGGTGGTCGACTAATCGTGCCAGAGAATTGTTGGCTGGTTCATAGTGTCACTCTGTGTAACGTTACGTTCTTTGTTGTTCATATAAATCAACTATTTAACTCTGTTGTATGTGTTGTTGTGTAACATTGGATATCATCGTGTTTTCTACCGTTATAAATAAAAGTGTCCCATTTGTGTACCCATGATAAAAATTACAAGGTAATAAAAATGGCACTAAGTGATTCAAAATTAAATCTTTATTAAATAAAAAACAATCCAAACGTTTCGATATAGCTGACCGTGATAGTTTAAGTGTACGTGTTTCGGAGTTCTGTACCATTACTTTTCAATATAGTTACCATGATAAACCATCTCGCATTGCATCGGGACGTTATCCTGATATTTCATTGAAAAAAGCGTGTGAGAAGATACCAGAGTTACGACAATTGTTAAATGATGGTCTTAACCCAGCTGTTCAAACAAAACGCTCTAAAGCAACTCGAAACGAAACGTTAGATGAATGTATTGATTGGTTTATGGAAAAGCACGTAAAAACTTTAGAGACGTCTTACAGGGAAATTATCAGTCGACACTTGTTCTTCATGGTGAAAATGCTTTTAAATTTCCAGTAGAAGAAGTAACCATTCCAGAAAGGTTTTAGTTGTTTAATAGGATTACTGAAAATCATTCAGCTATTACCAACCATGATGTTGAATTGCAATTAGAAGGTGATGAGTTAAATAATGGTGATGAATTTGGTTACAAAAAGAATAAGTGGGTTGAGATTATGCAGGCTGCTCTACATAAAATAACTAAAAAACCTAAAGCTGAGAAAGTTTTTGATGAAACCTCTAATAAAATAAGATCAGAAATTTTAGCTTTATTTAAAAGTGAAGTTGGCCTTACTGAGGCGGGAGCATCTACTTATTATTAAATGATAAAAAGAAATAGACTAGCTGAAATGTAATTAATCAGTTATTTTGTAGGTAGTTACAAAATAACTACTATAAATGCCCGAGTTGCTCACTTATTCCTATTATACGATTTGTAATCGTATGGCATTAATTTTTAAATACAAAAAAGGATAAATTTGTATGTTTTTTAAAAAAAGTAAATTTGTTATTTCTTTAGCCATGACGGCTAGCCTTGCTGGTTGTGGCGGTGGTGGTTCTGATGCTGCACCTGCACCTGATAAACCTGACCCTATAGTAGTTAATACGATTTCTCTTACGGGTAAAGTTATTGATGGGTACGTTTCAGGTGCTACGGTTTGGTTGGATTTAGATGGTGATAGTAAGTTTGATAAGCAAACTGAGCCGTCAGTAGTTTCAACTGAATCAGGTAATTACAGTTTTGAATTCACTGAAGAACAAGCTTCTTGTGTACCTTATTCTACTATGTATGTCGATGTGCCTGTTGGTGCTATAGATGAAGATTTAGGCGAGGTTACTGAGGCATATCAGATGTCTTTTCCTCCATCTATAGAGCCTTTATCAGATGATGATATTCGTAATATATCGCCATTAACGTCTGTTATTTGGGGGCAATTACGACGTCAATTAAAAGGGAGTGGCAAGGGAAACTTAACTTGTGATGAACTTAAGGCTGATACTGATTTACGTCTTGAGCTTAAGCAAGAAATTGAAGATGTAATACTAAATCTGATTGCTCATTACAATTTATCGGCTGATCAAATTTATTCAGATTTTATTGCGAATAATGACAGCGCCGCTTATGGCAAAGCTCAGTCTATTGTTACGGGCTTAAAAGCTGCTTATAAACATAAAAAAGCCCTGGAAAAAGAATATCCAACTGCTGCCGAAATTCGAGTTGTTATCTATCAAGACAAAGATAAAGATGAAGAGTACAACTTTACTGATGCTTGGTATCGCGATGAAATTATTTATATGGGCACTGAAGACTTTATTGAGTTTGTGAAGCTTAAAGATACAGGGTCATTAAAAAAAGTTGATGTTGTTTTAGCTAAATTTCATGAAGTGGGAATTAGCTGGGGCGACCAGTCACTCAAAGGTTGGCTAAGTATTCGAGAAGATGTATATATCAATGCAGACCAAACATATCGCTGTGGCAATATTGAGCGTGTTAGCTTTGAAAAAGAGGGAATTCACTATGAGCTTGGGAATGCAATACCCACAGTCACTTTCCCAACACTTGAAGAGTGTATAAATACCAGTTTAGAAAACCCTTATGAGCGTAACTTTAACTTACGTTACTCTGAAACTGATTATGAGTATGGTGCAGAGTTCTATTTCAGAGACATGAATGCTGACTTTCAAACTTTATCTAATTGGGTAAATGTTAAAGAGAAGGTTGCAGATCTAGAGCCAGCAGATTTCTTTACTGCTTTTGATGCAATGCCTTATCGATTTGATGATGAAGTTGCAGTTGATGTTAGTTACTGGCGTAAAAGCAAGGCAACAGGTAATGTAGTGATACATAAAAATGATGAAGGAAAGTGGCGTAAAGAAACGAAGCAAGAGGACGGCACAACTTTTTATGAATGTAGTGTTGACGGCGTTAACTGGGGAGACTGTCCTTAATCGCTTTTTTATTTAGGTGGCTTTAATTAAATACCAGCTTCATGCTGGTATTTTTATTTTTGGCTGATGATATACCTCAATGCTCAATGGCTTTCTAAATATTACGCCACTACATAGGGTATTTAAAAAGGTAAAGTTGTTTAGCAATATAGATATAAATTTAATAATAAGCCTATTCGCTTAACATTAGGATATTACCCTAGCATGTCATTGAGTGATGTACGAAGTAAAGTACACCACTTAAAGGTTTGTTACTCGGCCACTCCAGTCGCGTCTCGTAGTTTTAATTCAGCGATATAAATTTAACTCTGTCGGTTACTAATCAAGAAGCATATTTTATCGTTCTTGATAGGTAACCGATATATCTAGCTAAGACCTATTGTTGGTTATCCATTTTTTCAATAGATATTGGTATTGATTTATATGTTGGGGTACCGCATTCGTCAGCGATACTTTCTAACGGCACTAAGGGATTTGTTTCTGGATAATAGGCAGCCACACAGCCTGGGGGGATAAGGTATTCAACAATTTTAAAATTAGAGAGCGAACGTTCTATGCCATCGTTTGATACCGTTGTTATTTTTACATGATCTCCATTTTTTAATGCCTGTTTATCTATATCTTTTGCACTCATAAATATGATATTACGTTCACCATATACACCACGGTAACGATCATCCATTCCATAAATAGTGGTGTTGTATTGATCGTGTGAACGCAGTGTTTGCAGCGTTAGTACCGGCTTTTTAGTCATTAACTGTGCACGCTCATGTACTAATTGGTCTGGTAATCTAGCATCACTAAAAATGGCTTTTTTTATTGGAGTACGCCAATGACGTTGCGCTGCTGAATTTTCTAGGTGGAAACCTCTACCTGCTTTTATTCGGGTGTTATAGTCATCAAAACCGGGTATAACAGCACTTATTTCTTCACGAATTAACCCGTAATTACCGGCCAGCGTATTCCAATCGACTATTTTATCGCCTACTGATGCCATGGCTATTGCAGCAACAATAGCTGTTTCTGAACGAAGAGTGTTAGCTGCTGGTTCATTTTGACCCGTTGAACTGTGTACCATGCTCATTGAGTCTTCCACCGTAATACACTGTTCGCCGCTAGATTGACGATCTATTTCTGTACGGCCCAAGCACGGGAGAATTAGCGCACGTTTACCTGTTATTACATGGCTTCGATTTAATTTAGTACTGATTTGTACGGTTAAGTCACACTTTCTTAAGGCCTTGTGAGTACGCGTTGTATCAGGTGTTGCCGCAGAAAAATTGCCACCCAAGGCAATAAATACCTTAGCTTTACCCTCAAGCATGGCATGAATAGACTCAACGGTATTAAAACCATTATCACGAGGAACATTAAAAGAGTAACGATTCTCTAGTGCATCAAGAAAGTCCATTGACGGATTTTCATTGATCCCCATAGTACGATTACCTTGCACATTTGAATGACCGCGTACCGGACATGCCCCAGCCCCTGCTTTGCCAATATTACCCCTGAGCATTAGTACGTTCAATAACTCTTGTACTGTAGCGACAGAGTGGCGGTGTTGGGTAATCCCCATCGCCCAAGTGAAAATAACCTTATTACTGCTGGTATATATTGTTGCTATTTGTTCAATATTTTCTCGAGTCAAACTACATTGTTTGAGAATTTTGTCCCATTCGCTTGCCGCGACACTTTGTTGATATGCTTCAAAACCATGACAATGTTTATTGATAAAGTCGATATCGAGTACTGATTTATCATGCTCAAATCTTTCAAATAAACATTTAGCGACGCCACGTAATAACGCCATGTCTCCGCCTAAGCGAGGGGTGAAATAATATTGACTGATGGTAGTGCCCGTTAAGAAGATCATTTCTTTTGGGCTTTGTGGGTCTGAAAACTTTTGCAATCCACGTTCTTTTAAATTGTTAACAGAGACAATTTTAGCTCCGCGTTTACTTGCCTCACGCAAGGTTCCCAACATACGAGGATGATTAGTGCCTGGGTTTTGGCCGAAGACAAAAATGGCGTCAGCTTTAGAAAAGTCGTCCATAGTCACCGTACCTTTACCTGTACCTAGACTATTTGTCATGCCTATGCCGGAGGCTTCATGACACATATTAGAGCAGTCAGGAAAGTTATTTGTGCCTAATACTCGACCAAATAACTGATATAAGTAGGCCACTTCATTACTCGCTCGACCAGAAGTATACAATAATGCTTCATTGGGGGAGGAAAGTTGCTGCAGGCTAGTGCCAATGATTTTAAAAGCTTCTTGCCAATCAATTGGCTGGTAGTGATCACTTATTCCATCGTAATACATTGGTTGGGTTAAACGGCCACTTTTCTCCAGTGAATGATCATCCCATTGTTGTAATTCTGTTATTGAATACTGTTTGAAAAAATTGCTATCAACACGTTTACTGGTGGCTTCCCATGCAATGGCTTTAACGCCATTTTCACAGAAGTCTACTTTCCCGGCAGTGGTAGAATCACCCCATGCACAACCAGGACAATCAAAACCACCTGGTTGATTTGCTTTGAGTAATGCTTTAACGCTTTTCGCGGCATTTTCACTTTGAATTAAGTGTTTAGCTGAGCTTCTTAGTGCTCCCCAACCACCAGCAGGTGAAGAATAGGCAGGATTGTTTTTTGATGACTTAGACATATAAATCCTTTATTAGGCGTAACGTTTTAGTTGCCCATGTTGGAAGCAAAATAAGGCTATTTGAGATTTGCGAGCTGAATTAACAGCTAAGTCAGTCGGCTGTGCTAGCGTGACTAACGTTGTCAGAGATAAGCGAGCAGCCTTGGCAATTAAATCATGACTGCAGCGGCTTGTTATCAAAGCAAAACCATCATGAGTCAGTAATTTTTTATGCGACAAACAACCTAGCAATTTATCTAACGCTGAATGACGACCCACATCCTCTCGAAAGGCGATCATTTTAGCAGATAAATCAAAAAATGCAGCGCAATGATTTCCTCGGATACTCCCCGATTTTTTTAAAATACTAGGTAAGGCATCTCTTGCTTGAATAATAATTTTCTCAGAGGGTAATTGAAACGATTTTACCTCTTTTTGATGAGGCTGATTTAATGACATAGCAGCTTCAATAGAGTCTAGACCACAAAGGCCACAGCCACTTGGCCCAGCCATCGTTCTGCGTCGTTGCTTCAATCGATGCTGAACTCGTGCTAAAACCAGAATATCAACTTGCCATCCAGAGATATGTGAATGAACAATGATATCTAAAACTTCGTTAACCGAATGAATTAAGCCTTCGCTTAAACTAAAACCAAGTGCAAAGTCTTTTAAATGCTCAGGAGATGCCATCATTACCGCTTGGCTAATGCCATTAATACTAATTGCAATAGCTGCCTCAGTAAGCTGCGCTTGATGCAACTCTTTCTGAGGAAGTTCAGCAATTTTTTTAGTGCAGTTAAGATGCTCTATAATAACATTCTCCAAAGTGTTTTTATCTTAAAATAGTGGCGCTTTGCCATACTATCGACAAAGCCATTCTATTATACAATAGGACCGTAAGGTTTTTAATTACCTCCAGCATATTTTCTCGAACACTCAGTGTTTTAAACCATTACACTTAAATCTATAGTATTAATTTCTCTACAGACATCATCATCAATTTCAATACCATATTCAACAGTAAATTCTTTGTATTTTAATGTACCCAATCGTACTTAAATGTATGGGAGAGTTACTTTAGTGATCTAATTAAGTAGTTGATATAAAAATTTATAATTTTTTTTGACGTCCATCTTTGGGGGCATTAGGGGGGTAGAATTTGAGTCTCTCTATCTGCACCAAATACAGGTTCAATAAGAACCAATGAAAACTGAAAGCTCCAAGTTATATAGGGTTTTCAGTTTTTTATATCCAAAATGATTTGATAATATACTTTACACTGTCATTTTATTTTTAATGTGCTTAGTGCCAAACACGACTATTGGATACCTTCCAATTCTGGATTAACAATGACTACTGTGCTTTGACTTTCTTGAACAGTTTTTTTAATACCATCAAAGGCATATTGCTCGCTTATTTCTATTGCTTCAGCCACATCTAGTAGCTCTTGAACAAGAGCATCACGGATCACAACTAATCCAATGATTGAACCAATAAATATAATTGTTGCCAAAAATACCATTTCAGCGGTAACTGCAAAACCTGCCTGCTTTCTAATATTAATCATAGTAATTCACCCCTGAATTGATATTCTTTGTTAGCTATGGGTTGTGAATATTACAAAGCATTATTTATGCCAGATAATATATCAAGAATTATTAAGGTGAAGTGTTAATAATTCTTGATAGCTTTGACAGGTGTCACTTATATACTTTTTTCTTTTATTATCGAGTAAATATTTGTCAAATATGTATTTTATTAAAGTATTGTGTGACTGGTTATTAGCTTTTTTCATAAAGTATAGCTAATAGTTAGAGTCTGTGTGTTTGATGTTAATCGATATTTGTACAGTCGACAAAGATACTGGAGGAGCTAATAACTGTGAATTAAATCTCAATACTTATATTTTGCTTAAACGAGCGTCTTATTTTCTCTAGAACAAAAAATTGATGAATTTTTTGAAGTTGTTATTACACTATTCGGAAAACTTAGTATGGGTAATTTAATATATTACTTTTAGCAATTTGGTTTTTATTCTGATTTGCAATTTGCAACTCAAATTGACTTTTATGATTATATCTAAAATCAATAATTTTTAACTATTGATTTTAAACGTTAAATAATAGGCTTTATAATGGAACGTTAATTGCTTTGATTAAGGATAATATCGTTTTTTCATTAAAGGTGAACATCATTTTGGAAAATTCAAGAATTGATATATTAGAATTGGTTCAATGTGTAGGAGCTATGTTGATAGCTCAAATGGGGCGACCCGTTTGTTGTCGATTGCTAAACCAAACCAGTTTTAGTCGAGCTATGGTTGACCTTGATGCAAATAAACTGACAAAACAGCTTGCAGAAGACATTCAACAGGCTATAGATAGTGTCGAATATGGTGTCACTATAAAATTCAGTGTTGTTGATGATCACATGCATTTTGATTTTTACTGTGATGACCAAAGTGAAAAATATTTTAGCACTATAATTTCTGGTAAACCTAAACTAGAAGAAAGCCTGCCAGAGCTGATTGGTGAGCCAATTAAAGTCCGTATTCAATCAGACGACAGATCATTACAACATTGTTTTCGTTCGTTTGAACAAGGCCTTAATATTGAATGTATAGCGCAATCATCAAATGAAACAGCTGATTCACCTTGCCATATCGAAATTAAAGATTGTCGAGCTACGTCTGACGTTTATGCTAACTTGACTAAAACAAATAGTCATTCAACGATTGTATTGCGTACTATGCAACAATTGCAGGAGCGTGAGCGTACGGACGAGATTTCACTATATTGGCCATTTTTTGATAGTGATTTACATAACCTTTTGGGTGACATTAAGCATTTACGTAAACTTAGAGTTTTTGTTGCAGACGATAGTCAACCCAGTAAAATGACGACAATAATCATGCTAGAACATCTAGGTTGTATTCTTACTGGTGCAGATGATGGTATTGAAGCGTTGGAGTTGACCAGCAAACAGCCATTTGACCTTATATTTTTAGATGAACGGATGCCCGGTTTACTTGGTAGTGATGTTGCAAGCCAGTTACGTGATGGTAATGGCGTAAATGCTAATACGCCGAAAATTTCGCTGACAGGGATCACCGACAGAGATTCTGTTGCTGAGTTATATAGAAAAGGTATTACTCATCATATTGAAAAGCCTATTACAAAGTTAGTGTTAGAAAATTTTTTACAACAATATCGTAAAATTCAACTTGCACAAGTAAATGAAACTATTGGAGTTTAAAAGATGAATAATTTATCCCATACCGCACTAGTTTTGATAGGTTATCAAAATGATTATTTTTCACCACAAGGTATTTTATATAGTGTGATTGAAGAATCATCAAGAGTGACGGGAGTACTTGAAAATACGCTTACGTTACTTAGTGAGTATGGGCGTGATTTTGGGATGGTGATCAACACGCCCATTCATTTTACCGCTGACTACAATGAGCTAGCAAATCCTATAGGTATTCTTAAAGTCATCAAAGATGTTGGAGCCTTCAAAGAAAATACGTTTGGAGCAGAAGTTATTCCTCAACTGTCTAAATTTGATGATTTTGTTACTATAATTCCAGGTAAGCGAGGATTGAATGCATTTTCTAATACAGATTTAGCGAAGTTACTTCATGATAAAGGTATTACCGATATCGTGTTTGCAGGCACAGTTACTTCCATCTGTATCGATTCCACTGCGCGTTCCGCAATAGATTTGGGCTTTAACGTAACAGTTCTGGATGATTGTACCTCTAGTCGAACACCTTTTGAACAGAACTTTTATTGCACCGAAGTTTTTCCTTTATATGCCAATGTTTGTCACTGGTCACAATTAGCTTCAACTAAATAGCATAGGATGTCAGCGTGGATAACAGCAAAGAGCTCCAAGTACAAATCCAATATGCCCTAATTGAGAAGCTATCAAAAAGCCAGCAAGCTCACGCTAAATTACTGTCGTTGTTAGATGAATGTATATTTGAATGCGATAATAACTTTACGCTGACCTATTTAAACTCAGCCTGGAATAGGCAATTAGGGTATACCGATAACGAATTATTGGGTTGTGCTTTACCAACTTACTTGCATGAAAAAAGTAAAGAATCTTTCTGTAATAACATGGCTGAAACAGCATGTGAAAAAAGTGATCCTAAGCGAGTTGAGGTTTTACTTAGAGATAAATCTGGTGAATACCGATGGTTTGAAATGCGTATGGTTAGAAACGCTGAAGAGGGGTTTATAGGATCTTTGTTCGATATTCAAGCTCATAAAGATATGGAAACCCGCTTACGCTTTAAAGAAGAAGCACGAAAATTATCTTTGGTTGCAAGTCACACCAACAACTTGGTGATTATAACAAATGAATGTGGTGAAGTTGAATGGGTTAATCGCAGCTTTGAAAAACTATCTGGGTACTCTTTTGAGGAAATTAAAGGCCAGCGACCAGGAAAGTTACTACAAGGGCCAATGACTGATCAGAACGTTGTTACAGTTATGTCTGAAGCCATTAAAAATAAGGAGAATTTTAACGTCGAAATTATCAATTATAATCGCGATGGTGAGCCTTATTGGATCGCAATGGATGCATCACCAGTAAAAAGTAAAAATGGTCAAGTTAGCCACTATATTGCGGTCCAATCTGATATTACCCAACGAGTAAAAGCTGAACAGTTGGCATCTGCTGCTGAATACAGTTATCGATTAGTAGTCGATAATATTAGTGAAGTTGTTCTGCGCCTTCAACCAGACGGACGCATTGCTTTTATGAATCATGCATGGAGTGATTTAATCAAGTTGCCTGAAAGTCAATGTATGGGTAAAGAGATCACTGAATTTGTTAGTGGTGTTAACCAACCAATTGTTATTAAGGCTTTGAACCAATTTGCCAATGGCGTGCACAACACATGCAGATTAGAATTACAGATGAGATGTGCTGGCGGTTCCCATACTTGGGCAGAAATGAGTATGACGCCAATTGTTGATCAAAATGGTGCCTTAATTGCTATTGCCGCTACGCTTGTTGATGTTGATGAGCGTGTAGCAGCAGCATATGCATTAAAAGAGGCCAAGCAGCATGCTGAAACCCTTGCTGTTGCAAAAAGTCGTTTTCTGGCTAATATAAGCCATGAAATTCGCACCCCACTAAATGCCATGATTGGCTCAAGTGAAATATTACAAGATACTGGGCTTAATCAAGAACAACAACGCTTTGCTGATATGATCCAATCGAGTGGAAGTGCATTATTAAGTATTCTTGACGACGTGTTAACCTATTCACGTTTTGAAGCTAATGCAGTCACACTTGAGCATCGAAAATTCGACTTAGGTATTTGTATAGATGAAGCTATTGATATTTTGTCTGACAGCGCGGTTAAGAAAAAGCTGAAACTGATTTTGTGTATTGATGCTAATGTACCAATGAACGTCATAGGTGATAATGTTAGACTTCGCCAAATTTTAATTAATCTTCTGGCCAATGCTATTAAGTTTACGAGTATTGGAGAAATTAACATTCATGTAGCATACAAACCCACAGAAAATAACCAAGGTGTTCTTTCAATCAAGGTTATTGATACGGGTATTGGCATTGCTGAAGAAAAAATGTCTCAGTTATTTGAACCTTTTATGCAATCTGACGTGTCTACCACTCGTCAGTTTGGCGGTAGTGGTTTAGGTTTGGCCATCTGTCATCAAATTTGTGAAGCTGCAGGAGGAACAATTAGAGTCAATTCTAAATTAGATAAAGGTAGTACTTTTTGTATTGAAATTCCAATTGAGATTGATATTTCTGTTCCACAAAATCAATTACCTTCACTACCAGATAACCGCAACAATATTGTTTGGTTAATTGGGAATGATAATAATCTAAACGATGCAATTAAGCAGATATTCAAACGTTACAAAGTAACATATAAAGTGTTTAGGTCCACCTCAGAATTACCTGATCCTTCTATTGGGTTAGCTGACTTTTTGGTAGTGACTGAGCCGGCTCAAAGCGATAGTTGTAGGAAGTATTTAAAGCCTTACTTCAGCGATGGCTCCACACCTTGTTTGATAATATTGGATCTGCTGGGCAGTGGTAAATTCACTCATTGGCACAGTAAAAATGAATTACTGGTTAATGGCCCGATCAAAGTTTCTCACATTAGTAGGATTTTGGAGCAGTTGCATGAGATGTTAGGGAAGGCTAGTATCAAGTTATATGACGCACTCAGCGTTAATAAGAGTGATATTAATTTTGATAATGCGACTATTTTAGTTGTGGAAGATAACCAACAAAATCAAATTATTATAGAACAATTTTTAATATCTTGCGGATGTCAGGTGCTAATCGCTAACCAAGGCGTTGAAGCGTTACGCATGTTGAAAAATTCTGAAATTGATTTAGTGCTCATGGATATCCAAATGCCGGTAATGGACGGTCTAACCACGACTACTCATATACGCTCAAGCGATGAGCACTTTAAGCATGTACCTATTATTGCGGTGACTGCTGACGCAGTCTATGGTGACAAAGAGCGTTATATGAAAGCTGGTATGAATGATTTCTTGCCTAAACCTGTTATTCGCAAAGAATTACATCGCTTGTTAATTAAATACTTACCTGAACATAAAAAGCAAAAAAATAATGAAACTAAAGTTCAACGATTGTTAAAAATGCGCACACTTGTTGCAAAATGCCTCTTATAATCTACATATTTGCAAAACGCAATTCAATATAAGAATGTTCAATTTCATTTTCCATGTAGATAAATTCCTTTCTGATAATAAATTTTAAATATAATTTATAACCTACTGTTTTATAATAATTAAATCTAAATCCTTGAACTAATCTCCAACTTGGTCTAAATGTTGCGATATAGCTAGTAACCGCCGTATCAACAAACACCATAAGTATGTAGCTGCGGACGAATGTAACAGGAGAGCATTATGAAATTTTTTAAATTAGTTTTGATTAATTATATTTGGTTATTAGCTTTATTCTCAACGGTATGTGCAGCTGATGGCCTGAAATTTGTAGAGACCGCAGACAGTAAAAAGTCCAAAGAAACTAGGGAACTAGTGCAGTGGACACACAGTCGATTAGTCTTCAATAAACCGCTTGAGCGAATTGCTGTTGGGCAAGAAGAAACTTTACAAGTAGAAGTACTGAGTAAAAATGAAGCTTTAGCATTGGCCAAAAAAGTGGGCCGAACTAGTGTTATGGTTTGGTATACTGATAATACATCAGAAACTTTTCTATTTACTGTTACTTCAGATTTAAGTGTATTACATCACGCCATTAAAGATATTCATCCTAACATCTCGTTGACACTAGCTCCTGATCGTAATGCGCTAGTGTTACGTGGAAAAGTACCTACTATTAAATACCGAATAGCAGCTGAAGCGGCGGCCCGTAACTATTTCGAAGCAGGTCAAGGAGACAATGATAATGTTTTGCTGCAGTCATCGGCAATTGCATCATTGGTTAATAATTTGCGTATGCAGGACAAAGATGTTCAGCATACGCTAAAAAGAAAGACTAAATCAGCCGCTATTATAAACTTAATCAAGGTTGAAATATTACCTGAAGATATTGTTACTCGGGTGAAAAATAATATTAACTTAGTGGGGGGCGAGTCTGTCACTGTAACACGTGTTCAGCATGGAGATGTTCCTAATGCTAATCAAGACACTTTATTACTAAAAGGTTATGTAGATAACCAAGTTGAATTAGTTAGAGTACTTACTGTTGCATCTAGACTCGTGACCGGAGAAGAAAGTAAAAAATCTAAAGAAGCCATTATTACGATTCTAGCGAACGAGTCAGGCGGGCTGTTTACGAGTAATAGCAAGAAAAGCTCAGCTGGCCCGGCAGGACTTGGTATTAGTGGTGCGTCTGGATCCAGCGGAAGTTCAGATAATAACCTTGCTTCAAATATTGGCCGCGCGAAATTATTGTCCATTGCTGGAGGTAAATTATTATCGGTGATTGAAGTACGAGATTTACCGCTAATTCGCGTCTCGGTTCAAATGTACGAAGTTAACCATCGTCGCTTGAAACAGTGGCGTCCAGATTTTTCAGTACTTAGTAAGGGCTATGATAAAACGAGTGGTAATTTTGGCTTAGCAGGAGCTAGCCCTAATGAATCATCATCGACAAAAGTTAATAATGCCTTGCAGGTGTTAGGTGGCGGGCTAGTAAATAATTTGCAAGTAGCAGGTAAAGATTTTGCCTTTGATTTATTGTTTTCAATGTTAGAAGAGGAAGGAATATCTAAAACCTTATCTCGTCCTACTTTAACTGTATTAGCTGGTGAATCAGCTGTATTTTCAGCAGGTGGTGAAGTGCCTGTACCAACTGCATTTGCACCAAGTGGCATTGTAAGTGGTGATGAAGTTGGGGCGAATACTTCTGGTGTTTTTAGTGGGACAACATTTAAATCATTCGGCGTTCAGTTACAGGTTCGCGCTATGGTCGACGAACATGACCGTATTACTTTGGACTTAAACCCGACAATTTCTACACCTGATACGCTTCTAACTCAGGAAATTTCGAGTAGTACAGGTAGCGGATTAAATACCTCAGCGTTTAATGTTAGAAGTATTAGCACATCAACACGTTTGCGTGATGGACAACCTATGGTTATTGGAGGGCTGGTCAGTCGTGACATTAACAATAATCGAGACTTTATACCTGGTGCGAGTCGCGTGCCGGTACTTGGAAAATTAGCAGAGTCAACTTCCGATTCAGATACAGAACGTGAGCTATTTATCATTGTTACACCTACCATCGTTCGTGAGATGAAGCATGAAGTCAACTTATGGCAGTTCCCTTCAACTGAGTTTCTACTACAAAAATCGGTTTTTAATGTCAACCAGGCATTCAATGCCTCAGAAAAGGAGACAGTAAAATGAATATTAAAAAATTATTTTCAATTTGTATGATATTCAGTGGTTTATTTATCACTGGCTGTGCGAACAAGAGTACAAGTAACCAAGTTTATGCGCCCAATGAGCAGTTAGATGAGCTTTTAACTAGGTATGTAAAAATAAAAGTACCTAAGCCTAAGTGTCAAACTCGAACGCAACAATTAATAAAGTGTCGAATGACATCATTTAACCGCGAAGAAATGTGTTTGAATAACCTCGCAAGCAACTCTAATTGTAAAAAAGCGAAAGATCATAATTTAATCGATGTTAAAGCGTTAATGATTAATCTTAACTGTCATGATAATAGCAAACCGATAGTTGATTGTTTTCGATTTGCATCTGAATTGAACGCCTTGTATCTGAAATATCCAAATCATAAGCGAATTATGATGACTAGTGCATTAGTGGAATTTGAAATTGGTAACACTAATACAAGCCAGCAGTTATTAGATTTGATTTTGTCTAAGCGTGGTGCATTTCCTGAAGCGGCTATTTTGCGCAGTAGAATAGCAATGGAAGAAGGGAACTTGACTTTAGCCAGAACAATAGTCAAACGACAGTTGAGTGTAACACCCTATAATCCGCACCTTTATGAACTTCAAGCGGCATACTATTATCTTGAAGGAAAATATACTAAAGCATTACAAGCTATAACATCAGCCGAACGCTTTATGGAAAGTGATTGGCGTATTAATTACCACAGAGGCATAATTTATGAAGCGCAGCAGCAGTGGTATAAAGCTTGTAAGGAGTATACCGGTGTACTAAGAGAACAGCCAGATAACCAGATGATGAGTGCAAAAATACTGTTACTAAGAGAACATATTGGTTGTTATGTTAATCCAGCTTAGCATTTGAAATTGGTGGTAACCCCCTAATACTACCACTTATTAAATAAGCCCAAACCGTTTATTAAGCGCTTGGGTTTTTTATTTTTTAGCGCACAGTCATCACAATAATTGTCGATAAATTTCAAGTTATTCATACTAATTTCATAAAATTTTTCTCATGTGAACTGGTTAAGATAGACCAGCCAACCAATGCTGCACGCGTGAATGTGAGTACTTAAGTTCTGTCTGGAACTAAAGGCTCAATCACCGTAAATCGTGAGAGATCATTCTAGCTCATAATCTTGATTTATTTTTTCTTCATACATCAAGATCAAAACTTCATGGTATTTATTCATTAAATTTGCTTTGCAAATTGCGAATCAATTTGTCACTTCAGCTTTAGATAGTGATCCTCTTGGTATTGTAAACTTAAATAGTCTGAATATGGTCTTTGCTCAACATGTTGTTTAATAAGGAGTTATTAAGGTGTTGTTATTTGATTTTTACATTTACTTACAAGCTGGCACAGCAATCGCAATAGTCTATGTAAGCTCAAATTAATTGGGCTTATAAACGACTAATTTTATAACCTTAGAGGTAAACACTATGAAAGCGATTAAAAACAATACACCGAGTAAAAAGAAGCAAGGCGGATTTGTAATGACTTCAGAGTTGTTGTTGTTATCTACTACGATAGTCATTGGTCTTGTGGTTGGTTTAAGTACTATGCGTGATGCTGTAACGGCTGAAATGGAAGATGTTGCAGAAGCTATTGGTTCACTCGACCAGAGCTACGCTTTTGATGGTATGAAAAATGGTGAGGGTACTGCTGAAATCAGTGGTTCAGGTTTCATCGATGCAGTAGATGCTAACGCTGGTGACGGTCAGAAGTTCGAATTTATAAATACTGACTTTTCTGAATCAGCTAATGATATAAGTGGCACTGCAAGCACCGCCGCGGCTTCTGCTAACAATGTTGGTAGCTTGAATTAATCCGTGGCTCAAAGGGCAGGATAAGTATTTCGCTCCTGTCCTCGTTTTTCTAATCTGATTAATGAGGTGACATATGAAAGCTAAATTAACCGGTAGTGCTACAGGTGCCATGATCCTTTTTGCGGCATCGGGTATGCTAGCTTCAGTGCTAGGACTGCGTCAATTTGACAAGCTGACAACTGAGCCTGCGTGGATAGTAAGTAGCAATCTACAGTCAGGTCAAGTGATCACTTCAGGACTGCTTAAACAAGTACGTATTGATCTGGATAACCTTGTAGGGACGATTCAAAACTCCCGTCGATTGATGGGCCAAACATTAAAAGTTAGTAAGAGTGCGGGTAGTACAATTTCCCCGAGTGACTTAAAGGTCAAAGAAAAAAAATCTTTATCTCATGCTATTCCACCAGGTCGGGTGTTATACACCCTAGAGCATATTCAAAAAGGTATGCCTTACGAACAGTTAAGTGATGGTGATCGTTTTGATGTGGTTGTAAGAGCTCGAAATGGTGTACGTACGGTTGCACGAGATGTGCAGCTCATTGGTATCAACCATCCTGCAGCCCGAAAGGCTGATAATAGTGGTCTGAAAAATATGTTGATGCCTAAAGGTAAACAAGCAGGTAATCAACCCGGTTTGTCGTTGGTTGTTGCCGTAAGACCATCGGATGTGTATCCCTTAACCAGTATTAGAGCAAGCGACGCTGTAGCGATGATTTTCCACAGTGCACATGATATGGCAAAAGGCACTCAATATAGTATTGATCCTAAACAACGTTTTCGTAATGTTGAAATGGTAGCAGGTGTGCACCGCACAAGAGTGCAGGTTATTAATTAACAAAACTTGTAGTAACAATAATATTTCTACTCTCTCCTGAGTAATTTTCCGGTTTAGTCTTACATTGATTGAATCGGATTTTTTTTAATACTAGTACACCTTTTTATATTTAATCGTTATACCCATTTCATAAATTATTGCTCACAGGGAAGTGAGTACTTAGGTTTTGTTTGGAACCAAAAACCTGTGCTCACAGGGAAGTGAGTACTTAGGTTTTGTTTGGAACCAAAAACCTGTGCTCACAGGGAAGTGAGTACTTAGGTTTTGTTTGGAACCAAAAAGGCTATTTGCACATCCCTAACAGGTACTTATTGACCCATCGAAACTTCTTATCTGGATCTACAGCATTACCATAAGTGAAATTTATAAATCATTTTTGATAGAGGTAACTCGTTATAATTTGATTTGTATTTTGCAAATCAAATTACTTATTGCGGTAATCTTCGTAAATATGTATGACTAAATGTTTTTGTTACTTCCAACTTACTACACTGTTTTTTATTGGTTTTTTATGTTTTTTGTGTGATTTTATTGTTTTTTTTTATATTTGGCACAGCAATGGCAATAACCTTAATAGGCTCATTAAATTAATAACAAATGATGAGCCGATATCTTTTTAACACTACCAGAGGTAAACACTATGAAAGCTAATATCAATAAAAAGAACATGAAGAAAAAGCAAGGCGGTTTTGTGATGACGTCAGAATTATTGTTGTTGTCTACGACTATCGTTATTGGTTTAACCGTAGGGTTAACAACAATGCGTGATTCTGTAACTGCTGAAATGGAAGATGTCGCTGAAGCGATTGGTTCACTTGATCAAAGTTATGCCTATGACGGTATGAAAAACGGTGAAGGTACTGCTGAAATCAGTGGTTCAGGATTTATCGATGCCATAGACACTAACGCTGGGGATGGAGTGAAATTTGAATTTATCGCGAGTGATTTTTCTGAAACAGCCAGTTCTATTAGTAGTAGCGCTAGTAGTGGTGCTAATTCTGCTGCCAATGTTGGTAGTTTGATAAACTAAAATACTTAAATAGTAGGGTCAGTCACCTGACTGGCTCTTTTATCTTTAAATTAATGAATGAGGTGATGTATGAAATACAAATTAAATACACCTTTTGCCTGGAGCGTATTCGCATTCGTTACTTTAATATCCATAGCATATTTTTTACTACCATTAAATCATTTGTTCACAGTTTCAGCTTGGGTAACTAAAGTAAATATCTCAGCAGGTCAATTGATTACGTCAGATTTGCTAGTTAAAACTAGAGTTTCTACTAATAATATCTATGGTTCAGTTCAGAACCCTGATGCACTCGTTGGTAAAATGTTAGTGGTGAATAAAGAGGCAAGCAGTACAATTTATTGGCATGAGTTGGCTGTATCCTGTAACAGATTTTGTGTAACTTCCAGTTTTAAATAAAGTCCTTTAAACGGTCTTCGAATTCAATCATAAATCGATTCAAGGCCGTTTTCCCGTTTCTTATTGAGATTGTCCATCTCTTGGATGCCGAATCTATTGCAAGATTAACTACTTTCTTCGCTGAGTCATCAGAGGGAAATCGTTTGCGAATGTCTTGAGGGTATTTATCATCCCAGCGTACGCAGACGTTATCGAGTTCAAGTAATACCTCTTCTTCTGTCACTGATTGATATATTCGCTTTACATCACCCGTTATTGCTTTGTAATTCCCCCAGGGTGCATACTTCATCGAATTTCTTACCATATGAACAATACAGAGCTGAACTTGTGCCGGAGGAAATACGGTATTAATCGCTTCAGCAAAGCCTTTAAGACCATCAACAGATACCTAATAACTCTTTTTACCTTTAATGTTAACACCTAAGGCCAGGTAAACCTCTTTATTGATAACCTGTTTATCTTGTCTGATTTTAACCACTAAACAGTCAAGATAAACAATAGGGTAGACTGAATCTAGAGGTTGATCTTGCCACTCAGTGACTTGTTCTATTACGGCATTAGTGACAAGAGATATAACGTGGGTGAAATATCTGCGCCATACATTTCTTTGAACATTTTAACGATTTCTCTCGTCGTCATACCTTTGGCATAAAGATACAAGATTTTATCGTTCATCGACGTAAATCGCGTTTGATTCTTTTTAACCAATAAAGGCTCGAAACTACCTTCTTTATCACGTGGTGTTTCAAGTTCTACTTGGCCGTCTTCAGTGCGAATGGGCTTCGAATAGTAGCCGTTGCGGCTATTTTTGTGTTGATTTTCTCATGAAGTGCATAACCAAGATGCTCTTCAATCTCTGCGTTTAAAAAGGCTTCAACGGTTATCTTGGCTGCTTGCTTAGCAAATACCCTAGTTCTTTCTTATTCATAGTCTGCCAATCCTAACCCCTTTTGGGGTACTAATGATAGGCAGTTACACAGATTTTGCTACAGGGTCGTTGGTTGGTTCAAACACTAGTATTTATTAACTTTTTATTGCCATAAAATATTGCTAACAAAATGATAATTATTGCTTAACTGTTAATTTATTTTTTGATAACTACTAATTTTTAGCTATACAATGCGCCACATATAGACCCTTTAACTCCGTTTTCTAAGTTACTTCCACAATAAAAAGTTAGTTTTCTTCTCGTTTCTATTACGAAACAAGCGATACATCTCCATTTTAAACAAAGCTGTCGGTTTAGAATCAATAATCATAAATTTTAAAATTATATGAGTCTGACTCTTTAAGCGTATGGGCATTCATTTTTAATAGGCTATATTTTTCGCAAAAAAAAGATTTTCTTTTTTGAATAGCTCAAATGAGGGTACGTAAATAAATAATACAATCTGATTTGCAAATTGCAAATCAGATTGTGAACTAAGCTTTTTAGCTAATAACCAATACAGTGATGATTTAATTTTAATTAAAATTTATTTTATTGTTTTATAAGGATTTATTTGGTTTTATTTTGGTTTGTTTAAAAGCTGGCACAGCAATCGCAATAGTCTATGTAAGCTCAAATAATTTGGGTTTATTAATTACTAACTTACACAACATTAAAGGTAAACATTATGAAAACTCTTATAAACAACAAACTAGGTAAGAAAAAACAAGGCGGATTTGTGATGACTTCAGAGTTGTTATTGTTATCGACTACGATAGTCATTGGCCTAGTCGTAGGTCTAAGTACGATGCGTGACGCTGTAACGGCTGAAATGGAAGATGTTGCTGAAGCAATTGGCTCACTAGACCAGAGCTACGCTTTTGATGGTATGAAAAATGGTGAAGGAACGTCAGAGATAAGTGGCTCTGGTTTTATTGATGCGGTTGATATAAATGCAGGTGATGGTCAGAAGTTTGAATTTATTAATACTGACTTTTCTGAATCTGCCGCCTCTATTAGTGGTACAGCGAGTACAGCTGCTGCTTCTGCTAGTAATACCGGCAGTTTGAACTAATCAGGCGTTTCACGGGCAGGTTCAGCCATTGCACCTGTCCAAAATATTCCTAACTTGATAAATGAGGTGACATATGAAAAGTAAATTAACCGGTAGTGCCACGGGTGCCATGATCCTCTTTGCAGCATCAAGTATGTTAGCTTCAGTGCTAGGACTTCGCCAGTTTGAAAATATGACAACGGAGCCGGCATGGATAGTCAGTAGTAATCTACAACCGGGTCAAGTACTGACTTCATCACTCCTTAAACAAGTGCGTATTGATGAAGACAATCTTGCAGGCACTATACAAAACCCCCGTCATTTGATGGGTAAAACATTAAAGGTTAGCAAGCGAGCAGGGAGTTCGATTTACCCAAGCGACTTGAAAACTAAAGAAAAGAAATCTTTATCTGATGCTATTCCAGCTGGTCGTGTTTTGTTTACCCTAGAGCACATCCAAAAAGGTATGCCTTACGAGCAGTTGAGTGACGGTGACCGCTTTGATGTGGTTGTCAGAGGCAGGAATGGTGTAAGAACCGTTGCCCGTGATGTGCAGTTAATTGGTATTAACCACCCAGCTGCTAAAAAGACTGCAGACAGTGGTTTAAAAAATATGCTAATGCCAAAAAATAAGCAGGCAGGAGTTACCTCTGGGGTGTCTCTAGTTGTGGCGATAAGACCGTCTGATGTATACCCATTAGCGAGTATCAAAGCCAGCGATTCGATAGCGATGATCTTTCACAGTGCACACGATAGGGCAAAAGGTACTCAATATAGTATTGACCCCAAACAACGTTATCGCAATATTGAAATGGTAGCAGGTATTCGTCGTTCAAATGTGCGAGTGAACAATTAAAATGCCTTAACAAGGTATTAAGTAAAGGTAACACATCATGAATAACTCAAATAAAATTTTAGGATTTACTGCGCTAGACAAAGAGAATATAGAATCAGAGCGCTTTCGTGAGTTACGTCGTTTTTTACATAATCGCCTAATTGACGGTATGGAAGAGCAGAACATACATCTGTTAAAAGATACTTCGCAGGTTGAACGTCGCCTTGAACGATTGATTGAAGAAATACGTCCAAGATTAAATCCAGGTTTAAGCGTATATGAGAGACAAGCATTAACCCTGCAAATTATGCAAGAGTTAACGGGCTTGGGTCCAATTTCTGACTTAATGAAAGAACCTGGTGTTACCGATATTTTAATAAACGGTCCAGATGAAATTTGGGTTGATAGAAACGGACGATTAACAAAAACTAAGTTACGTTTTGATAACGAAAGTCATTTACGTCGCTTTTTGGACAGAGTGTTAAGTACTCAAGGTAGGCAGCTAGATGCACGTCAACCTATGGTAGATTCTCGCTTGCCTGATGGTAGTCGATTACATGCAGTGATCCCACCGCTTTGTGAGTCGGGACCAATCGTTTCAATTAGACGTTTTCATACCGAGGATTTGACTACTCAGCAACTAATTAATAGGGGGTTTCTAAGTAAAGCCATGATGGACTTCTTAGAACTTGCCGTATCAACAGGTATCAATATAGTAATAGCGGGTAGCGCAGGAGCAGGAAAAACCACTTTATTGAACGCTATATCAGGTTTTATCCCTACAACAGAGCGTATCGTAACCGTTGAAGAAACGGCTGAGCTTCAGCTAAAGCATCCCCACGTTATCTCACTCGAGTCTAGACATGTTAATAGCGAAGGCAGTGGTGCAATTAATCTTAGTGATTTAGTTAGAAATGCACTTCGCATGAGGGCTGACCGTATAGTGGTTGGTGAAGTCAGGGGGGTTGAAGTTTTGGATATGTTGCAAGCGATGAATGTTGGTCATGACGGTAGCTTAACTACCTTACATGCTAATAGCCCACATGATGTAATCAGCCGCATGGAAACACTTGCGTTAATGGGTGGAGGCTTTTCAAAAGAAGCTATTCAGCAGATGATTCGTTCTTCTCTACAATTAATTATTCAAGTTATGCGCTTCCAAGATGGCAGCCGCAGAGTCGTAAGCATTTGCGAGTTAGTTCATGGTGAAGATAAAGATGAAATTCGAGAGTTGTTTAGTTTTAAGCACGCAGCAAACAGTGAACCAGACCATATACATGGTAAGCATGTTGCAACAGGTAATAGTACTGAACTAGCGGCTAAGGTAGCAGTAAAAGGCTATAAAAGTGAACAATTCAATCGATTATTAAAGGTGGACTAGTGATGATAAATATAGAGTTTATCGGTTTATCCCTAAGTTTATTGGTAATGCTAATTATTGTATTGCATTGGTTTCGTGAATCTAAAAGGGGCAACGCCAATTTTTCATATGCTGTTAAGAGCAAACCTGATTCGTCATTGTATAATCATTTGCAAACGCTTAATTTGAATCTACCTCCAGCACTTGTTATTGCGGGTATAGCAATCGTTGCCTTCGCTATTTTTATGTTACTGCTTGAGATATTCCCCAAGCATATTCCTTTGGCGGCTATTGCGGGAATGGCGGTAACGGTGTTTTGCTTTAATAGCATCAGTGATATGGCGAAAATGAAAATAAAACGAGTAGAGAAAGGTTTAGCTGAAGCTATGGATATGATGAAAGCGGCTTTAACGAGTGGCCAGTCGCCTCACCAGGCTATTGCTTTAGCTGCACAGTCAGGTCAAGGAACTGTTAAGCATCAACTAACAGAAATGTTAGGACGCTTGGATATGGGCTGTTCGCCAGAACAGGCTATTAATCATCTAACAACCAAATACAACTGTATTGCAACTCGACTATTTGCACAAGTTATTATTGCACGCTATCAATCAGGAAGTGATCTCACTTTTATGCTTGATTCTGTTAACCGCATTGTTCGAGATCGACAACGTCACCAGTTACAAATTGACACTCACTTATCCGGTACTCGTTATGCTGCAATATTATGTGGTGGTTTACCCTATATATTGATTCCAATTTTACTATGGCAACAACCTGACTGGTTCGACACCTTATTAAAGCATCCATCTGGACCAACATACTTGGGCGGGGCGCTATTTTTACAATTTACTGGTTATTTATGGTTACGTCGTATATCGAGGATAGAGCAATGAATATATTCAACTGGCTGGATTTACTTTTTTTACTAATGTTAATTATTTTTCTCTACTTTTTAAAACAAAGTCTTACCAAAGAGAATAAATTGATTGATGATCCCTTTAATAAGTCCAAAAAAGCTTATTTAATTTATCCAAATAAATTGATCCGCCAATGTGGTATTTCAGTGGCTGGTTTCTGGTTATGGTACTGGTCAGTAAAGTGGTGCACTGCTGTAGTACTAGTAATAATTGCTATTGAGTTGTCATTTAATTTATGGATTATTATCAGTACGGGTATTGTGTCCTTTTTATTGATGGACATGTATCTACTTATAAACCGGAGTAATCGTCGACGTAGAATTAATCTGTCATTAGTCTTTTTTATCAATTTACTGATTGTTTTTTTGAAGTCAGGTTTATCGTTAAGCCAGGCATTTCGAAAAGCTGCTCAATTTGGCTTGCAAAAAGACAACCCTTTGGCAGCAGAGCTTGAGTTAATTGCTTACGAGCTAGATGCTGGCCGTGATCGCACTGCAGCCTTTGATAATTTGTCTGTCAGGACTGGTGTAGAGGCGTTAAATAAATTATCGGTAATAATTAAGGCTGGGATTGAAGTAGGTAGCCCCGTTGGTGACGGATTACAATCATTAGCTGACTTTCTGAGGTTACAACAGGACCAACAACTAACAAGTAGAATTAACCGCAAAGCCCTCGAATCTACTTTGCCGATGGCAATGGTCTGCTTCCCGATGTTTTTTGTGCTAGTATTTTTTCCTGCTGGACAGCAGATCAGCGAAATAATGAAATTGTTGGGTGATATCCTATAATTATAAGATATGCTGTTTTAGCGGTGCTAAATAATAAAAGGAAGTAAAATGATTGAAGTTAGATTGCCAAAAATAATGAAGGAAAATTCTCGATTAAAAAAACAAGCAGGTTTTGTTTTAACCATTGAGCTGATCCTGATTATTACTATTTTAGTCATAGGAAGCTTTGTTGGCATAGCTGCTGTTCGCAATGCATTATTTGAACAAAAGATTAAGCAACAAGACCGAACCGTGTTGGTGGCAGATAGTAATAGTCAGGTGTTAGGCGAAGTGATAAATTTTGATGAACATGATGCACCACAATTGTTTTTTATTGACCGTACCTCTACAGACAGCACAACAAATTACCGAGCACTAATAGGTGTTCGTGATGACCGTTTCACCAGTAGAGAGCCAATTTATTACACTGAACTAAACTGCCAAGGCCCTCCTTGCATCAAGCCAACCAGTGCTGAGACTTTAGATAATACAGGCATTAGCCGTTTACCTAATACGGGTTCAGTGAGCTACTTTCAAGCATTGCAGGGCGCTCCTAATTACGCCATTGGTCGCTCACCTAATGGGCTGCCAGGATTTTTATATAAAGAAACCTTTGAAGCTTGCCCGATGCTAGAAATTATTGGGGGAATTGGTTCTCCTATTGGATCACGTTATATTTCACAAAAAGTGTTAACCGGTGAGCCATGCGAATCACCATTCATCTTACCTACTTCGCTGGGGCAACCGGCATTAACTTGCCAAGCATCTGAGGTTGATATTTCAATTAATAACGTAACAGATAATCTTCTTGAAAAAAAAATCAAATTGGGTATTTGTGATGCAGGCTGTGGCACTAATACACAATTGCAATGTAGTTGTCCATCTGGATATTATTCTGTTGCTGATGGCTCTGTCGATGGCCAGTGCTGCCCGACGGGTACAAATTATGACGACCCTTCATTTTGTAGCGGCTTGAGCCTGAAAAAAGCAGAATCTGTCATTAATATAAATGATCCTACTCAAAATGCGTTAGAGCAATTTACACCCCCTTTCCAGGTTAACTTACCAGTCTTAGGCGGTAGAGTTGATGGCGACCAATGGTACAACACTGCGCCAAAGGGTGAAGGCAATAACTGATAAAGGTTGTTAAGAAAAAGCAGGGAAGGATGTATAACTACATTCTTCCCTTTTTTTTACAAATGGCAATTTGGTAATCAGTCTTAGTAATTTGATTTGCATTTTGCAACTATCAGTATTTAATAAATGTAAATACTAGTGGTTATGTTTTATTAGGTTTTATTTTTCAGTGGCTTATGTGTTTTTTTTGGTTTGGGGTTTACGTTGGTCTACGAATTGCTTTGTTAGTACTATCGACTCAAAGTAAATTAGGAATGAAATAATATGAATATGTCACTTTCACCAATAGATACACTTGAAACAACAATTGTTCACACGCCATCAAAGTTAGATGACTTGACTTGCATTATTGAAGACGCATTACAAAATCAGCACTTCTCTATGGTTTATCAACCACTTTTTTGTATGCAAAATAGTAAATTAACAGGTTTTGAAGCTTTGGTTAGATGTCACTCTCCTCAGTTCGGGTTTATTTCTCCTGATAAGTTTATTCCACATGCCGAGAAAAATGGTCAGATTATTGAACTGGGAAGTTGGATATTTAAACAAGTACTGTTGGATCTTAAACGTTATCTTCAATATGGTTTAAAAGATATTACCGTTTCAATTAATGTATCTGCTGTTCAGATAGCAAATACTGATATTTTTGAGCAAATTATGACCTTAGTGGATAAACTAGAAATACCTACACGTTGTATTAAATTGGAGTTGACTGAAACTGCACTGATCCAAAATCCCAAAGTTATCGCTAAGGTTTTTGACGCCTTTCAAAAAGAAGGGATCGAAATATGGGTAGATGACTTTGGAACTGGTTTTGCTTCTTTAAGTTTACTAAGAGAATTCAAAGTTAATGGTTTGAAAATAGATAAAAGCTTCGTTGATGGTATCGCGACATGTAACGAAGATTTTACTCTATGTAGTGCAATCGTAGCAATGGCACAACGACTAGGCATGCATATTGTGGCTGAAGGTATTGAAGATGAAGTGCAACTGCAAATACTTAACCAATTAGGTTGTGATACTGCGCAAGGCTACTTACTAGGACGTCCAGCATCATTTGAAGATAATTTACGCCGTTGGAGTTAAAACAATATTCATAGGTAGTTTAGATGATGAATATTAAGATTTGTCTAATTTGCAATTTGCAACGCATTTTGTAATAGTGTTTAAATAGTGAGCAGATTTTTAATCAGTGAGTAGAGTATGAGCTGTTTAATGGATGAAAAGGTCATTCAACAAATGATCGAAGATTTAGATGAACTAACTTGTCATAAATTGATTGGTTTGTTTATAGACGAGATGACCATGTCTTTAGTCGATTTAGAAAATGCATTTATCTCGATGGATTTGAAGAAAATTGAAGAAGTGACACATAAACTTAAAAACTCGGCAGCACTTTATGGGGCTATGACTGTAGCAACAATGGCCAGTGAAATAAATGATAGGTTATGCTCAACCTCAAGGCTCTTTAGGGATACAGATAACCAGCTATTAGATTTGATCAAACAAACTCTGAAACTGTATAACAACAAATATGGCAAAGAATTTTAGTAAGGGAATAATATGTCTAAAAATTCACAAAAAACCTTGGTTTATATTGTAGAAGACAGTGTATCAAGTGGAGCCCTTTACAGTTCTCAACTTGAAAGTATAGGTTATGAAACTAGGCATTTTGTAGATGGTTATTCTGCCTTAGCCGCGATTAAAGAAAAAATGCCCAGTGTTATTATTCAAGATGTTTGCTTACCAGATATTAGCGGTTTAGATGTACTGCAATTTGTCAAGCGTCAGAAGTCACCTGCACGGGTTATTATTATCACTTCTAATAGTTCTATTGAAGTAGCTGTTGATGCTATGCGCTTGGGCGGTTTTGACTTTATAGAGAAGCCGTTTACTAGAGAAAGAATGGTGACTTCGGTTTATGATGCAATAAAGCAGATTAATCTGGAAACAGAACCCCCTGCAGTTGAAGATGAAGTTTCAGATCAACCAGATACGAGTTTTCTTGGTGAATCATTAGCGATGAAAACTGTTTTTCGCTTGCTAGATAGTGCTGCTCGTAGCAAGGCAAGCGTATTTGTCACCGGTGAAAGTGGAACAGGTAAAGAGGTTTGTGCTCAGTACTTACATAACACCAGTGCTCGGAAAAATGGTCCCGTGATTGCAATTAACTGTGCGGCGATACCAAAAGATTTATTTGAATCAGAGTTTTTTGGTCATATGAAAGGCTCTTTTAGTGGCGCTCTGGCCGATAGAAAAGGAGCTGTAGAGGTCGCTAATGGTGGAACGCTATTTCTAGACGAAATTTGTGAAATGGATTTAAATTTACAATCTAAGTTACTTCGATTTTTGCAAACAGGTACATTTAGTCGTGTTGGTAGTAGTGACGTAATACAAAGTGATGTTAGGGTTGTTTGTGCAACTAATCGTAATCCAGCAGCCGAAGTTGGCGAAGGTCGCTTTAGAGAAGATTTATATTATAGATTAAATGTTATTCCAGTTCAGTTACCTGCTTTAAGGGATAGAGGTCCAGATATTTTATTGTTGGCTAACGCTATTTTATTGGATAAAAATGAAGCTAATGATAAAGGATTTCAACAGTTTTCATCAGATGTTCAGACATTATTTATGAAGTATGACTGGCCGGGTAATATTCGAGAATTGCAAAATGTGATTGAGAATATGGTCGTAATCAATACTGGTACTGAGATTACAATTGACATGTTACCAGAGAGTTTCAGACAAACTAACCTTCAAGTTACAACTACACCAAGTGTAATTAAATCAGAAACCAAGGCAAGTACTTCTGTTGGCCCTACCAGTATTCAAGAGATTGTTCCCATGTGGATAGTTGAAAAAAACACTATAGAAAAGGCAATCGAAGTTTGTGATGGTAACATCCCGCTGGCCGCCGCACACCTAGGCGTAAGTGCGTCAACAATTTATAGAAAAATGAAAAACTGGGACTAGTTGCCCAGCTTTGTTAACCTGCTAATTTTGGGACTTTACTAAGTAATAAAAACTGGTAAGTTGTAGTCCTATATATGATTGTACTATGGGTAATATTTGAGTTTAATCGAGCCATGGATAACTTAACAAATAGCCGTTGAGTAGTGAAACTCTTAAATCTAAAATATAATTTTTAGTGAAGTCATATTCAGTTAGTTCAAGATACTTGTAAT
Source organism: Colwellia sp. BRX10-9 (assembly GCF_014077405.1). Classification (NCBI taxonomy): domain Bacteria; kingdom Pseudomonadati; phylum Pseudomonadota; class Gammaproteobacteria; order Alteromonadales; family Colwelliaceae; genus Colwellia; species Colwellia sp. BRX10-9. Next base: position 84,878 of record NZ_JACGVV010000017.1, read on the forward strand.
ATATTTATATAATCTTTAAATAAAATGTATCAATTAATTTATATATTCTTAAATGCAAAGCAATTTGACTTGCATATTGCGAATCAAATTGCATGTTCAATAATTCCCATCAAATTACACTGAGTGAATAAGTATAAAAAATATTATTTATCAATAATTTAAGTTTTTTTTTGATATTGTTAAATGCTGGAGTATTTCTTGCTTTTGTTAAGTGCATGAACAAATTTAAAAAGCATAGGTGAATAGATGAAGATATTAATTCAATTTTTAGCAATAATTTATATTACATGTTTTATTGGCTTTGCTAGTGCGGATACAGCTGAGGTTGTTGAAGCTAAGCCTCTAGTATTTGGGATAGTTCCGCAGCAATCAGCAGCTAAGTTAGCTCGTAACTGGATTCCGTTACTTAAACTGATCAGTAAGAACACAGGTATTGAACTCAAATTTGCGACAGCTCCCGATATTCCAACGTTTGAAAAGCGATTAATTGCAGGTGACTATGATATTGCGTATATGAACCCATACCACTACGCTGTATTAAGTAAGGAAGAAGGCTTTAAAGCACTTGTACATGAACTAGGGAAAAAAATTAAAGGCATTTTAGTTACTAATAAAAATAGTGAAATTAACAAGATCGAAGACTTATCGATGCAAACAATTGCTTTTCCAGCGCCAGCATCTTTTGCCGCCACATTGATCCCCAAGGCAAACTTAGCACAGAAAAACATTAACGTTCAAAGTAAATACGTTAATTCACACGATGCTGTATATCGCAATGTTGCCATGGGCCGTTTGGTAGCAGGCGGCGGAATAATACGCACGTTTAATGCATTACCAGAGCGCTTTCGAAAACAATTAAAAATCATCTGGACATCAGACGGTTATACACCACACGCAATTGCTACTCATCCGCGGGTTACTGAAGATACTCGACAAAAACTACTTCGTGGTTTTTTAGATATTAAAAATTCTGATGCTAGTGTGAAATTACTAGTGCCACTAAGAATGAAAGGTTTTACACAAGCAAACGATCAAGAGTGGAATGATGTTCGTAGTTTAGATATTAATCTTCTACTTGGTAAAAATTAAAAAGCTTACTTTTTGGCTCAGGGAATTTCTATGTCATTTCGAGTTAAAACAATATTATTCATAGGCATTACAGAAACTCTATTTTTGTTATTGTTACTTTGGCAATCTCTAGCATATCTTGAGCAATCAGGTGAAGAGGCTTTATATAAAAGAGCCAGTGAGACCTCTCATTTATTTAGCTTACTCGCTAAAAATGCAGTGATCTCATCAGATATTGCTGCATTGGACGAAATTACACAGCAAATAGCTGTGCTCGGAGGTGTTCAATATATTCGTGTATTAGACAGTGACGGTATTCTTGCACAAGCTGGAGATACAAGTAGTTTAGAGGATGGCTTTTTCGAAGATACTCTAATTTACCAGGTAGATGACCGTATATTTGATACGCAGGTTTTAGTAATGGAGTCAGGAACTGAATTTGCCAAAGTACAAGTAGGTTTACCCGTTGACCCCTTATTGTTATTTATAAGTGAAGCGCGCTATCGTTTATTTGGTATTGCTTTAGCTGAATTGGTAATGGTTGGCCTGATTTCGCTAATACTTGGTAGTTACTTAACCAAAGGTTTACTTGTTTTACAAAAAGTAGCACTTGCTGTAACAAAAGGTGATATGTCGTCCAGGGCGGATACAGAATCAAAAGATGAACTTGGTGTCACTGCAAAAGCGTTTAATGTGATGTTAGATAAGATTAATGATGATCAGAAGAAACTTAATGAAAACGCTATTAATCTCACCAAAGCAAAACAAACAGCAGAGAATGCATCCCAAGCTAAATCTAGATTTTTATCACAAATGAGCCATGAAATACGCTCACCAATGAATGCAGTGTTAGGTGCAGTTAATCTAATATCGGAAAAAATTAAAGAGCCCCCTGAGCATATTCGGTTGCTAAACACAGCGCAAAGTAGTGGCAGAGCACTATTAGAGGTTGTTAATGACATACTCGATTTTTCTAAAATTGAGGCAGGTCACATGTCACTAAAATATAGTGAAGTAGAACTCTTACCTTTACTTGATGATGTATTGAATTGCGCCGAAGCTAAAATAGCTAATCGAGACTTAACGATATTGGGTGATGTTGCACCAGGGACTGTTGAGCGAGTTATTACTGATGCAACACGTTTACGTCAGATACTGACTATTTTAGTCGATAATGCCTGTAATTTTACTCCCCGTGGGATTGTTTTGGTGACTATCCAACGAATCCAAATAGCAGATGGTAAAGATACACTGCAGTTGAATGTAAAAGACTCTGGTATAGGGATTAGAGAAAAATATTTAAATCAAATATTCGAAGAATTTGAACAGGTTGATTCGACATTAGAGGCAAATTCCAGCGGCACTGGATTAGGCTTAAATATAGCCAAAGGGCTTATTACCTTAATGGGGGGATCAATTACTGTTAGTAGTAAATTAAATCAGGGCAGCGATTTTTGTTTTACGATGCCCGTAGAGTTTGTTGAAGATAAAACAATAGATAAACATCAATTTGAAGGCCCAATGGTACTTGTTTCGGATAATCAAAGTTTACAGGAAGTTTTTGCTAATAAAATTAAACAAATAGGGGGCACTTTCTTCGGCTTTAGCAATGTAGATATGTTACGTGAGCAGGCAACGCCGCAATTATTAAGTAAAAAATCGGTGTGGCTAATAGAGGATGGAGCGACTGTTAACAACAGCAATAAGATTTGGTTAGACTCGCTTGGTATTAATGTTCACTGTATTTCTAGCTTAGGTGAAACTTTGTCAAGTTCATACCTAGGCTTTAATCGTATAAATAAACCACTACTCTTTAACAATATATGTTCTTTGAACGATAAAAATAATACATTTTCAGTGACGAAATCTCAATTAACTTATAGTGCTCATAATGATAAAAAAAATATTTTATTAGTTGATGATATGGAAGCTAATCGATTTATTGCGGGTGAAACATTAAAGAATCGTGGCTACCAAGTTGTTTTTGCATGTAATGGTTTTGATGCGCTCGATATTTTAGAAACACAAGTTTTTGATGTTATTCTAATGGATATTCGTATGCCAAAAATGAATGGAATAGTCACAGTAGAACATTTAAAAGCAAGCGGTGGTATTAATAAAGACACCCCAGTAATTGCGATGACAGCAAACGCAGAAAAATCTGAAATGGCGAGATGTAAAGCTGCAGGAATGGAAGGCTTTGTCGGTAAACCTTTCGATACACAAGTGCTAATCGAAAGTATTAATCATTGTATCTACAGCACCGAAACACAAGAAAAAAGCAAAGCTAATAGCCCTTTAAATGAAGATGAAGTGTTGTCAGAAAGCGTACTTAAAACTTTGGCAGAGGATTTGTCCGAAGTCGCAGTTTTAACTTTGGTCAACCTATTTATTATTGATATTGAAGAACGAGTGCAGATGATAGAAACCTCGTTAGAGAAGTCGGATATTGAAGCACTTGGGGATCATGCCCATGCCTTAAAAAGCTCTGCGGGTTCATTAGGGGCAACGGCCATGTATAATTTTTGTAAAAGATTAGAACAAGCCAGTTTAGAAAAAAAACTTATGGAAGCTGAAGTTATATGCAAAGAACTAAAATCTATTAGTGAGTTAACGCTCAAAAGATATATCGACTTTAGCGCTAAATATGTATAAGTCTTTCATTTTATCATTAGATAAAAATAGATTTTAATATTCAAACTGTATTTGGAGAAATCATGAAAAAAGCATTAGTGTTAAGTTTAAGTATGCTGCTAGCAACACCGGTTAGTGCGCAATCAGAGCTGGCAATGTTACTTGAGGTTTTAAAAAATAACGGCACCATAAGTACCGAACAATATCAGCGCTTAATGGCTGAACAACAAGATGAAAAACCAAAAAATCAAGCACTACCTCTGGTTAAAAAACGGGTTAAAAATCAGTCCGAAGTTTTAGTTAAAAATGGTTTAAAAGTGAGCAGTGCTGACAAGAAATTTTCAACACATTTTGGTGGGCGTGTAGAAGCACACGCAGCTTGGTATAGTAGTGATGATTTTGATTTAGCTGATGGTTCGGCTATTCGTCGAGCTCGACTATTTTTAAAAGGTACCCTATATAACGACTGGCAATATAAATTGGATTATGATTTTGTAGCTGGAGGCTCTAAAGGCATAAAAGATGCTTTCCTAGGATATAAAGTTAATAATTCAGTTCAATTAATTGCGGGTAACTATAAAGTGCCATTCTCGTTAGAGTTCCAGGCCAGTTCTCATGCAAATACATTTATCGAACGTTCACTGGCTTTTGCATTATCACCAGGTAGGCACTTGGGGGCAGGCGTAAATATTTTTAAGGATAATTGGTCTGTGCAAGCTGGCGTTTTTGGTAACAAAATACATCTAAGTAGTGAAGGTCAAGATGAAGAGACTCTCATTGCAGGACGATTTGTCTGGTTACCCATTAAGAAAGATGATTATTTTGTTCATATAGGTATCGCGGGTTTGTACTCTAATAATGGTGATAATGACACATTAAGACTTAAATCTAATCCGGAAAGTTATGTTGCTAATACTCAGTTAGTTGATACGGGGGGCATTAAAGAGGTTGAAGATTACTCGCAAGTAGGATTCGAACTCGCTTTTAACTACAATCGATTTAATGTTCAGAGTGAATATATACAAAGCTCAGTAAAGACAGGTCCAGAAATCTTAGACTTTAGTAGTTGGTATATTCAATCGAGTTTATTTTTAACCAATGACCGACGAGCGTACAAAAAAGGTAAGTTTGGTATCGTGAAACCGCAAAGTATTCTTGGCCAAGATGGTAGCGGAGCATGGGAACTTGCTATGCGTTACAGTGAAATAGACTTAAGTTACGGTAGTGTTATAGGTGGCGTTGAAAGAAATATGACGCTAGCATTAAATTTATATGCGACACCTGAAATACGCTTTACTGCAGAATACTTAAAAGTGTTGGAAGTTAGTAAAAATAATCCAACGACAGACCATGCAAGCGTGGATATTGGCCAAGTAAGAATGGAGTGGGTATTTTAAGTCGGATGAAAAATAAAATTGAATGTAGATTGGATCGCTCCAAGAGGCCAATAATCTGGACTTGTGTGACTTTAAGAGGTCGAACAGCTTATATATCTCAACTAATATATAAGCTGCATTCTCGCCGTGGATTAATAATAACTATTGAGAAGTAATGCTATTCAAAATTTCTCTATAAAAGTTTAATCCTTTATTCCTGCATCATAAATTTCATCATCAATAATGGTTTTAGGGATCTCCGAGACCTGCTCTCCAATATCGTTAACATTGATAGATGGATAGTCCACACATTCTTCTAACATTTAGAAAGCATCCTGAATGTTTTGAGACTTGGTTTCAAAAGAATTAATAAGACACTCATGTTAAATAGCTAAATATATGACAAATATATGACAAATATATTTTAACATTTATGGAGTCCTCACCGATAAGTGAATTAATAAGACACTCATGTTAAAAAACTAAATAGATGACAAAAGAATTAATAAGACACTCATGTTAAATAGCTAAATATATGACAAATATATTTTAACATTTATGGAGTCCTCACCGATAAGTGATATTTTGACAATATATTCATGTATTAAAGAAAGATGTAGTCAATTTGCTCCCAAAATAACAATTTTTTGGCAAGGCTATTTCTCCAAAATCATGGATCCATAATTCACACCTGTTTTAATGTTTTCAAGCAAAGAGTTTATTGCAATGGCTTAAGTTATGTCTTCGCTTTAATTGCTGATGCTCGCAGTAATCACTCAGCACACCTTCGTGGCCGATAGCACCATGAAATTGTGTTCTAAATTCGGTGGTGATGATTAACCAGTTGTCCGCAGAGATATTCAATCGCT